>DAOSWS010000002.1 GCA_035593605.1 Thermoanaerobaculia bacterium
CGCTCCATAGAGGGCTATCTGGGGTACACTCGCGTCAAGTCCGCCCGTCGGCTCTTAATCCCCTCCACACCACAGGTCGTCTACTGCAGCGGCGGATCCGGGCGAATCCGCTGTGTCATGCTCCCTCGACAATCCTCACTGTAGCCTCCGGCTACACCTCCGGTGTGTCTCGGTCGCCTTCCTTGCGTTTCCACCCGTCTGCACCGCTTCGTCACGACGACCCATGGCCTGGAGGAGATCTTCTGTAATTCAACAATTACATCATTTTCTAAAGATGAAATTACTCCAAGTCCAATATCCATGTGGGATCAGTTGGGAATGTGTTGGAATACGCCACAATGATTACAAGTATAATCACTACCAGTAAATAAATGAGCATGAATGATACAATCCATTTACGCTTGAAAATCAAATAATAGATGACCATGATGATCGATGAACCCCAAAGAATCAAATAAACCAAATGGGGAGCGAAAATAATATAGTCAAAATAGGATTTCCAATTAAAAAAACCAGATACAACAACGAGGATCATGAATTTTCTTAAAAAAACAGTGGCGAGATATTGTGATAACAGGAAAATGGCGATGATGATCGCATTGTTAATCTTACTTTCTGATTTTGAAGCATCGGTTTGATTGTTCATGAACGAGTAGATAAATCATAGCAGGTTAACCGGGACTCGTCACGTAAAATATGCCGTAATTCAATGGTTGCCTGAGATGATCGAGTGCAGGTGGGTAACTCATTACATCGATGAGTCCATACTGAGTTCCCTGACTACAGGCTACTGACTACTATTTCTCACACCACAGGTCGTCTACTGCAGCGGTTGTCAGGGGACACGTAACGAGTACATGTCCCCTCGGCGGATCCCCTTCTTCCTCAGGGCTGCGTGACGATACCGTAGGCTTCCGGGTGGAGGTAGCGGCCCCGCTCTTCCACAGGCTTCTCCTCCCGCACCGGTATGCGATGGGCCTCGGCCCAGGGGTCCTTCCGGATGCCGGTCACCTGCCAGGAGACCTTCGTAAAGGGCCGGTCGGTTCGGATGACGAAGGTATTGCCTTCAATCTCATGCCAGACGACGGCGTGCGCGAATGAACCCAGGACCGTGAGCTGATAACGGAAGTCCCGATTCAGGGAATCGAAGTAGTCCGGCAGAGTGACCACGGCCTCGCCGGACTGGTCGGTCGTGATGTTCCCGTTATAGATGTTCATCATGTCGGGGGATTCCACGAAGGAGTGATAAAGGTAGAAGTTCAGGGGGTCGTCGGGGTAGTCGATCTTGAAGCTTCCTCCACCCTTGGAAAGTGAACCGGTGACGTTGACGTTCCCCACGAAGTATCCGGCACTGGCGTTGGTTCCCGCCCCGATCGCATAGACGGCCACACCGTTGTCACCCTCCGCGGAGGCCTGGAGACCCCTTCCTCCCTGACCCAGGGCAATCGCCCGGACTCCGTTCCCGTAGGCCTGGCTGGAGGTTCCCATAACGCCAGCACTGACGCCGCTGTCTCCCCACACCGCCGCCCGCAGATCCACAGGGTTGGCGGGACTGTAGCCGCTGCCTCCACCGCTCACACCGAAAATTGAAATGGAACTGGATGATCCCGCCACAAGGGCGTAAGAATTATCACTCTGGGCGAATACCCCGGCGCTATTCACAGACTGCCCCATGACACCGTAACCATTGTAGCCAATACCGACCGCACCGGCGGTGCTGGCTCCTAATCCTCCCTGGTTATTGCTGGCGGAATGGACCCCGAAGACACCCACGCCGGCGGGAGAGGAACCGAAGACACCGCGTTCGCTCTGGGAAAATCCGTAGACTCCATAGTCGTAGCCTCCCAGACGTCCTTCGTCTCCCGACACGTCATTGTGTCCCATGACACCCATGCCCGAAGTGCTCTGGGAAAAACCGGCGATTCCGGCGCCGTCGACGTTGGAGGCTCGGATGGTGTGAGTCCCACCACCGGAGAGCTCCAGAGGAACAGCGATGGAAATGGCATCAGCACCCACCTGGATTCCCGTTCCACCCCCGACATGGAGCGTGACATCACCGGTGGAGCCCCCTCCGGTGAGGCCGTTGCCAGCTGTTACTCCCGTGATAGAACCGGTGGAGGCATTCTCTGCGAGCAGGTCATCCTTAAAACGCATCTCGAAGGTGGAGGGATCGTTGCTTTGGTTGGCCAGGCCGGAACCGTAGAGGAGGACCTTTCCGTTTCCCGAGACCACTTCGGCCCGGATTCGAAAGTTGTCCCCGTCGATGGCCGGAAAGAGCTCTTCTGCAGCGAATTGCCTGGGCTGAAAGACTCCTATATCGGCGTAGGTCTCGTGGATGGGCAAACCCTGGGGGCTGAGAAAGGTCAGCTTTACCGTCACCGGTGCACCGGTTGTCTCCACTAATCCTACGTTGTAGCGGAAGAGGGAGTCTGTCTTGGGGCTGGTCTGGTGCACGCCTAATAGATCGGAGGTCTCCCCCTGGCCGATGGCGAAGCTGGCAGGCACTGCGGAAAAGAACTGGCCGGCTGAATCACGCTCCGTCCCTCCGGAAGGCGTGGAATAGATGCGGGAGTTGACCAGAACCGGTTCTGTTGACGTGATCCTGAGGGCGCCGAAGCCGTCGATCCCGAACATGGTGACGATGGCGTCCTCGTACCGGCGGGTCTTCCCCGCGGAGATCGTGTCGGTGAAGGTGAGGGGGCCGGGGTTCTCCTGCTCCCTCGCAAGGAGCGCGAATGTCACGACGGCGTCGGTGGACCCCGGGTTGTAGACCCAGACGGTCGTGGACCAGTAGGACCCCATGGCTCCGGGTCCCGTTCCCGCCGCGGGGAGAAAGGACTCCGTCGCGGGAAAAGAAGCGAAGGCCGCGGCCGCGGCCAGGGTGATGACGATAATGATAAGAAATTGGCGATGATTCATGGCATCCCTCCCAAACGAGATACGCCTACTCTATGCCTCCTGTACCGGGACTGTCAAGGATACGCGATATGGAGAGATGCCCGCCTGGTACGATCTCTGAATTGACACAGTTTCCTTGAAAAAACCAACCGCCCCCGCATTACGGGAGCGGCCTTTCGGATTGCCTTGTGACTGTGCTGAGCTATGTTCTTTTAGCTTTTGCTGTTGGACTTGCTTTTGGAGCCGGATTTGGCGCCCTGCTTGTTGACGCCCTGTTTCCCGCTCTGCTGTCCGCCCTGTTTTCCGGTCTGGGTCTGACCGTTGTCGGTGCTGGAGTTCCCGGAACCTGCCTCCTGACTTCCGGTTCCCTGCTGCGTTCCCGACTGGCCCTGCGAATTGCCGGCGGAGTCACCCTGGGAAGTACCCTGGCCGCTGCCGGACTGGTTACCCGAGCCGGATCCATCACAGTCACCGGTTCCGGAACCACTGCCCGAATTGTTACCGCTTCCGGAGCTACTGCCCGAACCGCTGCCGGACTGGCTTCCAGAACCGGATCCACTGCCTGATCCGCTTCCCGAGCCGTCCTTCATCTGGCTTCGCTGGGCTTTCATGTACTTGTTCATGGTTCTGGATCCGTTCTGACTGCCGGATCCATCGGCACTTCCCTGCTGTGAGCCCTGGCTTCCACTGCCTGAATCGGAAGATTTCTGCCTGGACTCCTCGTACCATATGGTCTGCTGGTTCCCTGAAGGATTGGGATTGGTCGACACACCCGAACCGGATCCCTTTGCTGCGGAATTCTTCGATCCGGAGCCTGATCCAGAGCTGGTATTTGTTCCCGAATTGCGGGAATTTCCGGATCCGCTCGTCTGGGTACCACTGCTCCGGGAAGAAGATCCAGAACCACTTCCACTCCCGGATTGTCCTGAAACCGATTGTCCTGATTTTGATGTGGAGGACTGCTGGCCGCTCTTTCCTTTTCCTTTACTCCCACCACCAGGCGGCAGGGCAATAAGAGCTATTGACATACCAGTGATACAAAAAAACAGGCCCAATGCTTTCATGTTGCCCTCCTTGTAGATTTAGTTTTTATCTTATCATAAGGCAATCTCTATTAAAACCTGTGTGTCCCATTAGACTATTCCAACCGGGAATATTCGGGGACTCGATTTCCTTGGTGTACAATACCCGAATGAGCGTCCACCCTGATATCGTCTGGCTTGCAGCCGCTCTCTTCCTTTACAGTGCCGCACTCTATGTTGCGGTTTTCCGGATTGTGAAGCAGCATCGGGCTCCGTCCAGAATTGTCAACCTGCTTCTCGGCACCGGTCTCCTCTTCCATATCATCTCCATGGTTATAAGCGGCCACCCCATGGCCATCCTGGCCCATGTCCTCTCGGAGCTTGCTGTCTTCGTGCTTATCATCTACTTCATCATGCAGGCTCTGGGGAAGTGGGGAGCCCTTGCCGTTTTCATTATCCCGACGGTGATCATTCTCTCACTCTTTTCTCTTCTCCTGCCGCGGGATTTTGCGGGAGTAGGGGTTTCGAACATCCTCTTTGCCATCCATATCATCGTCTCCCTGGCCGGGATTGGAGGCATCTTCACGGGCATGTTTTACACCTTCCTCTTTGTCATGCAGGAGAAAGCCCTCAAGCGCCACGACCTGGGAACCTGGTTTCACCTGATCCCCTCCCTGAGCGCGTCGGAACACTTCGCCTGGCGTTCCCTTATTGGCGGATATTACCTTTACACTCTCGGGATTCTGCTCGGATTCCTCTGGTCCTTTATCTCGAAAAATGTGTGGTTTTCCCCCAACCCCAAGAACCTGGGCGGTGTGGCGGCATGGGTTGTCTTTTCCATCCTGGTTCTGGCACAGCATTTCTTCCACGTGAAGGGGAGACGAAGCTTCGTCTTTTACTTCCTTGGCTTTGCCTGTATTCTGCTGGCCTTTTCTGGAATTCGCCTGGGATGAAGGAAATCCTGCTCGTCGGATTAAACCACCGTACCGCACCCGTGGAAGTGCGGGAGAAGGCCGCCTATTCGAAGGAAATACTCCCCGCGGTACTGGAACGTGTCTATAACCTGGAGGACGTTTCCTCCTGTGTCATCCTGTCGACCTGCAACCGCACGGAGTTTGTCCTCCATGCGGATCCGGTTCTGGACCGGGATATCCGCTCCCTTCTTGCAGAGAACCTGGCCATGGATCCGGCAGTTCTGCAACCCATGATCTACACCTATCGTCAGGACAAAGCCGTCAAGCACCTCTTTCGCGTGGCCTCGGCACTGGATTCCATGGTTTTAGGGGAACCCCAGATTCTCGGTCAGGTCAAAGAGGCATTCCAGATCTCCTTTGATCTCGGTCAGACGGACACACTGCTGAATGTCCTGTTTCAGAAAGCCTTTCACCTGGCAAAAAAGATAAGATCCGATACGGGAATTGGCGAAAGTGCCGTTTCCGTTTCCTTCGCGGCGGTCGAAATTGCCAGGAAGATTTTCGGATCGCTTGCCGGAAAGACATGCATGGTGATCGGTGCAGGGGAGATGTGTGAGCTGGCGGCTCTCCACCTGAAAGAAAACGGTGTGGAAACGATCATGGTTCTCAACCGTACCCTCTCCAGGGCGGAGGATCTGGCAGGGAAATTTGGAGGAACGGCCCACGGCCTTGAGGACCTTTCCCGACTCCTTCCTCTGGCTGACGTCGTGATTACCAGTACCGGGTCTCAGCTTCCCATCCTTACCCGGGACATGCTTGCGATTACGCAGCGCGAACGAAAGCATGCGGCCCAGCTGATTGTGGATATTGCCGTTCCCAGGGATGTGGAAGAAGAGGCTTCCAGGGTGGATCAGATTTACCTCTACGATATTGATGATCTCCAGCACGTGGTGGAGGAGAACCGTAAGGAAAGAGAGAAACGTGCGGAAGAAGCCGAAAAGCTCGTATCCGCCGCAGTCGATACCTTTATGAATCGACTCGGGGAGTTCTCCATCGCTCCCGCCATACAGGAGCTTCGTCAGAAAATGGAATCCGTACGGGAAGATGAATTGAGCCGGTGTCTTAAAGCCATGGGTGAAATCTCGGAAGATCAGCGACAGACCCTGGAACGTTTTTCCAACGCTCTTCTCAATAAATTTCTCCATCAGCCCATTGTGCAGATGAAGGATTTTTCGGGAGAAGAGCATGCGATACAGCTCATTCGGCGGATTTTCGGACTGAAGGAGGACTGAGGTGAGACTTGGTACGCGACGAAGCCCTCTTGCGCTATGGCAGGCACACCACGTTTCCGCAAAGCTTTCGGATCTTGGAATCGAGGTGGAGCTGGTCCCCATCGTGACGCAGGGGGATAGAATCC
Organism: Thermoanaerobaculia bacterium; assembly: GCA_035593605.1. Lineage (NCBI taxonomy): Bacteria > Pseudomonadati > Acidobacteriota > Thermoanaerobaculia > Thermoanaerobaculia bacterium. The sequence goes on from DAOSWS010000002.1 coordinate 6,252, forward strand.
AGGACCGTGCACTGATCGAAATTGGAGGCAAGGGGCTCTTTCTGAAGGAAATCGAAGAAGCGCTCCTTGAAGGAACTGTAGACCTCGCTGTTCACAGTCTCAAGGATGTTCCCGCCTTCCTTCCGGATGGACTCGTGATGTCTGGTTATCTGAGCCGGGAGGATCCAAGGGATGCCTTTGCCGGGAAGAACGGCCTGACGGTCCGCGCAATCCCCGAAGGAGGGAGAGTCGGCACGGGAAGCCTGCGACGGGCGGTTCAGCTCCTCAAGCTGCGTCCCGATCTGACGATCGTCCCCATTCGGGGAAACGTGGAAACGCGGTTGAAAAAGATTGAAACGGAAGACCTCCACGGTGCCGTTCTTGCGGCCGCAGGTCTCCATCGTCTGGGTCTTTCGGACCGGATTACCGATCTCTTTTCTCCTGAGGATATGATTCCCGCCGTGGGTCAGGGCATCCTGGGGCTGGAATGCCGCAAGGGAGATGCTTCTGTCCTGGAAGCCGTATCCCGAATCGTGGATGGTTCCACCATGCGGCTGGCGGAAGCTGAACGGGCCTTTCTGGGTATCCTGGAGGGTTCGTGCCAGGTTCCCATGGGCGGACACTGCTGGAAAGAAGGTGATCGCTTCCGAATGGTCGGGTTTGTGGCCAGCCCGGACGGCTCATTCTTCACCCGGGAGGAGGGGGAGGGTGGCGACCCCTCGGCCCTGGGTATGCTTCTCGGTCAGAGAATTCTCGATCAGGGTGCAGCCGAGGTGATGGCTCATGTGGACGATTATCCTCACCCGTTCTGAAGAGGAGTCCGCAACCTGGCTTTCCGCGCAGATCAAAGGTGTTTCCTTTCTCTGTTGCCCCGTTGTGGAATATCAACCCATTGCCGATGTCGTTCTTCCTTCTCTGGATCGATATAGATGGCTGGTGCTGACGTCCGGCCGAGCCGCAGAAATCTTCTATTCCCTCGTCTCTCCTGACGATTGCGCCGACCTGAAAATTGCCTGCGTCGGGGCACGGGCCGCCGTTTCGGCCGGGAGGTGTGACGTCCAGGGAGCTTCGGCCGCCGATCTGGCGGAAAAGATGATTCCTCTGCTTGCATCCGGTGACCGGATCCTCCATCCCTGTTCCGCGGAAGCGCGACAGGAATTGCCCGATCTTTTATCCTCTGCCGGGTTCACTATTGACCGGGTCCCCCTCTATCGCCCCGAACCTTTCGAAGATGCTACGCCTTTTCTCTCCGCCCTGAAGAGGTCGGATGGGGTCCTCTTCTTTGCCCCGAGCCAGGTTCGAGCCGCCTTCCGTCATCACGGAGCGGGAGAAGCCCTGCGTCATGTTACAATTCTTGCGATCGGCCGGACGACCGCCGGCGCAATTCCAAAACCTTATCCCGTGGCTGTCCTGGATTCACCGACTCCGGAGGGGCTTGCCCGGGTTCTCGAAGGAGGGTTGCATGAAGCTCGTTGAATGTGTACCAAATTTTTCCGAGGGAAGAAATCGAGACGTGATCGACGCCATCGTCGGAGCCATGGCGGGCGTGAAAGGGGTGCGGGTCCTGGATGTGGATCCGGGTGCAGCCACCAACCGCACCGTTGTGACGCTTGTGGGAGACCCCGATGCCATTGTAGAGGGTGCTTTTCAGGGGATCAAAAAGGCCTCTGAAGTGATCGATATGCGCCTTCATCGCGGGGAACATGCCCGGCAGGGGGCGACAGATGTCTGTCCCTTCGTTCCCGTAGCCGGTGTGACGATGGACGACTGCGTGGAGCTGGCGAAGAAGCTTGGAAAGCGGGTGGGTGAAGAGTTAAAGATTCCCGTCTATCTCTACGAGGCTGCGGCGGCGACCCCGGAGCGGAAAAACCTTGCCAACATCCGCAAGGGGGAGTACGAAGCTCTTCCCAAGAAGCTGAATGACCCGAAATGGGCTCCCGACTTCGGACCTGCGGAATTTAACGCACGGGCAGGAGCCACGGTCATCGGGGCACGGCCCTTCCTCATCGCCTATAACATCAATCTCAATACGAAGAACAAACTCAAGGCCAACGGCATCGCCTTTTCCCTCCGGGAGCAGGGGCGGATCGCCAAGGACGAGGATGGAAACACCCTGAAAGATGAAAAGGGTGAGGCCATTCGTGAACCGGGACTCTTTAAGGAGTGCAAGGCGGTCGGATGGTTCATTGATGAATATCGTCGCGCACAGATCTCCATCAATCTGACCAATTACCATGTCACCCCTCCCCATGACGTCTTTGATGCGGCCTGCAGGCTGGCGGAAGAAAAGGGTCTTCGCGTTACCGGAAGCGAGGTTGTCGGCATGGTTCCCCTGGAGCCGATCCTCCAGGCTGGACGCCACTATCTCAAGCGCCAGACCTCCTCTTCCGGGGTTTCGGAAGAAGAATTGATTCAGACCGCCGTGCAGTCCATGGGACTGGATGAAGTCGCTCCCTTCGATCCAAAGGAAAAGATCATTGAGTATAAGATCGGATTAAAGGAGGGGAAACTGGTTGCGATGGGGGTCCGTGAGTTTACCAACGAGCTGGCATCGGACAGTCCGGCTCCTGGAGGCGGAAGCGTCGCCGCCCTTGTGGGCGCCCTCTCTGCAGGCCTGGCAGCCATGGTCGCCAACCTGACCTTCAATAAGAAGGGATTTCGAGCCCACAACGATGAAATGAATGATGTGGCCGAAACGGGACAGAAGCTCAAAGATGCCTTTCTCTCCGATATCGACCGGGATACCGATGCCTTTAACGATATTCTGGATGCCGTCCGTCTTCCCTCGAAGAGTCCTGAAGAAATCGAGGCCCGGGAGGCCGCCATTCAGTCTGCCACCCGCGGAGCCATCGATGTTCCCCTGGGTGTCCTCAAACGGACAAAGGAGATTCTTCCCCTGGTTGAATTTGTGGCACTGAATGGAAATCCCAATGCCGCAAGCGATGCCGGAGTCGCGGCGGCTTCAGCGAGAACCGCAGCATGGGGTGCCTATCTCAACGTCATGATCAACATGGAAGGTGTCACTGATTCCGTTTATGTCGAACGTACCCGGGATGAAGCCCGGAAGGTCCTTGATTCCGTGCAGAAGGAAAGTGATCGGCTCCTGAACCTGATTCACGAGAAGATTCTGGCCGGAAAATCGGGTCAGGGCGGAAACGGCGACGACGACTGAGAATGATTCTGCAAGATTGAATTCGAAAGGCACGACGAGTCATCGTCGTGCCTTTTTTACCCCGGCCTGGTATGGACCCGAAATCAGGCGTGGTTGATCCGGTGGATCCTGACCTTTTGAACCTGGTTGGTTTTCACGCATGCCGTCTCTTCACTTAACCCGCGCCCACCGGAACTGGGCGTCTTCAGTTCAATTCCTTTGCCGCTTTGAATCAGTGTTTTCAAGCGGTGAACCAGGGCTTCCAGACCTTCTCCATTCCCGTAAATTTCAATCGTCTTTCCCCCGTCGCTGAAGAAGATCGACAGGTGACCCTCCTTCTCATCGGAGTCGAGGGGCGGTTCCGGCTCAGTAGTTGATGACAATTCTCCCTCCCTGTTTCGTGAGTCTAAGGGTCTCCAGACTCTTGTCCAGCTCATAGAAGATCAGGGCGGGAGCGGAGGGATCCAGATCCAGAGCTTCATGGGGGAAGGAATCCAGGGATCGAAAGTCCACCTTTTCCAGATCTGCGACGGGATCGAGGGCCGGGTCGTCGGGATAGGCCTGAACAAAGATAGCAGGTCCAAAAGTGCCGTAATCCTCATTCCGGAGAAGGCCGGGAAGGCGGACCAGGGTGAACTCATCTTTTCCGAGCAGATCGGGATCGCCGGCATCATAGACCGGGGAAGGCGAGGTCCCGGTCAGATATACGACGGCATGGATCAAGCCTTCTGAACTCCACCCGGATGTGTCGATGGAAAGGGATAGGTTCCCGGTTCCGCTCGAAACCGTCACCAATGTGTCGATAAGGGTCCCCGATTCATCGTACAGTGCCACCGTCATGGAAGTGCCCGGGTAGTAGTACTCTCCGGAAAGATACACGGTGTCGTGGAGATTGAATGTTTCCCCCGGGACTGAATAGAAACTATCTTCGTACGATTCCAGCGTAGTTCCGACGAGATAGGTTACGGATTGCTCCGCGATTTCATAGCCGCAGGATGCTTCCCAGCGTGCATGAACCTGCCAGACGCCCGGGGTTGGAAAGTCCACGCCGGGAAAGGTGAAGGTGTCCGTCCGGTTCGATTGGGCGTTCACGGAAAACGCAGAAGAGATTCGGGACCACTCGGTTCCCGAATAGGGAGCCATGGCCGATCCGTCCCAGTACAGGGTTCCGTCACCGGAGAGGATGACCTCCTTGAGAACCGAATCGGTGTACTCCCCCCCGAGGTTGGTATTGTTGAGACGGGCAGAGATCCCTACGGATGCCAGAAGATCGTATCGCTGGCGTCCGGTGGAGAGGGGATCGATGGTATTCGTGTTTCCGAAAGGCTCAAGGGTCAGGATGATCGTGTCCCAGACAACGGAACCGTCGTCGGCCATGATTTCCCAGGATCCGGTATATTCAGTATCTAAAAATGTGTAGCTGTCGTTGAACCGGCCGATACCGCTGGCAATGGTATCGGTAAGCTGGCGTTCCAGAGGTGTCGGGTCGTTGTAGGTCAGAGTGTATTGGTCGAGGGGCTGGAAGTTGTACCCGGTGACATACACCGTGGAGCAGTGGGCGAATCGAGTGGCCGTGGTCGACCGAACCGCGTCCTCATAGGGCACGAGGTAGGAAATACGGATTTCATCCGTGGCCGTATCGTTCCACGCGGGATCTTCCTGTGAAGTGGCGGTGATGAATACCGAAACCGTTGTTCCCCCGGTCAGTGAAGCCGGGAGATGCACTTCGGCGACGATGCACCTCGAACCACCGTTTGCGGACAGGATTCCGGTGTTGGCGATGGTGGATCCGTCCGAGATGGATCCATCGCAGTTCGGATCACTCCAGAAAGATACGGTGGCACCATTGGACGCCGAATAGCTGAGATCCGCCGTGTCCTCAGCTCCAAAAGCGTTCGTAACGACATGCGGGAAAAAGACTGAATGGCCGGCGGCACCGTAGGCGTTGGTGTCGTCGGCGACCCGGTGGTCCGGCTCGATGGAGAGCCTGGGAAGCACGGTCAACGTGTCCGCTGCCGTATCCAGCACGCTCCCGTTCAGCGTTGTCGTGGAGCCGTAGAGCGTTATGGAACATACGGTGTTCAGGGCGGTGCCGGACGGAATCGAAACTTCCAGGAGAAAGGCACAGGCTGTTGCGGCAGTCAGAAGGCCTGTATCGGGAATGCCATTGGAATCATAGTCGTACAGCGGGTTGACGCTGTCTCCCGGATCGGAATAATCACCGTCGCCGTTGGCATCCACTCCCATCGTGTCGTTGGGTATCCCATCTCCCTCCGGGTCCGTATAGAGGGTGACCGCCCAGCCGGGATTGGTCACGGCCCTCAATTGTATGGCATCGGTCAGGAGGTAATGAATCACGGTGTGAGAGAAAAACACGGCGGTACCGGGTGTTCCGCTGAGATCCCGGTCAGGCTCGACCTGGATATCGCCGATCATGAGCGTGTCGGTGGCTGTGTCATCCACCCCCTCGTCTGCGTTGAAGGCTGTGACTACGGCGGTCTCCACGAGGTTTGGAGTCCCGGGAGGAACCGTGATGTCAAGAAAGATGGGAACCTGTGTGTCCGGTACAATCGATCCGGTGTCTGGATACCCGTTCCCGTTGGAATCACAGGCTGGATTCAGGTAATCGCCTCCATCGTTAAAATCACCGTCTCCGTTAGCATCCACTCCCATCGTGTCTCCAGTCGACGAGTCCCGCAGGGTAAGGGGAAAACCGTTTGAGGAAGCAAGCTTCATATCGATCGAAAGGTCAAAGGTCCCGGTGTTTTCAACGATGTGAGAAAAGGTCACGGTGTTATCAGGCTGTGTGGAGGCGGATTGATCCGGGGAAATGTCGAGGAGGTAGAATCCGAAGGTACCGATCCCTCCGTCGGGACCGCCGCAATTGTCGTCGATCTGTGTGGGGAGGTTGGACCCGTTGGAAGATCCAACATGAAAAAAGATACCGGTTCCTGCCGGAATGCCCAGATCGGTCCACGGGACACGCGTCTCGAAGCCCGTACCGTCGGAAAACCCGGCTTTGGGATCCCCATAGGATCCCACGTATCCGCTGGGCCAGCCCGGGAGCGTATAGCCGTCGGCCCAGCCGTCCAGATCCACCATCGGGTCGGGATCGCCGCCGGCTTCAGCGTAATGCCACAATTCGGTCGATGACGATCGATTGCTTCCCTGGTACTTGACGTGCAGGACAAAATCTCCCGTATTCATGAGCTGGTCTTGCCCGACATCCATGTAAAACCAGAAATCCTGAACGTTGGAGCTGTGCCCGAGGCGGGTCTGGTAAATATAGATGTAGGTGTTGTCGAAGGTCCAGGCAAAGGTCCCCAGGTCGCGGCCGACCGAACTGACCGGGCAGTCCCGATCGGTGGACAGAGTGCCGCAAAGAGCGGGGTCCATGGAGGAACCGTCTCCATCCATGGTGACCTGAAGGGGATTGGCAAGGACCTCGGTCCAGTCGGAGGGATTGCCGTCGAGTGTGATGGTTTTCAGGGTCGGCATCCCCGCGAAGAGGGAAACGGTAACCAGTGAGTACAGAATAAGAAAGAAATGGTTTGCCTTCATCATTATCTCCCGTACTTATTTCCATGCAATACCTGTGCCATTGAGGAGAATGAGAGACGTGTCGACCATGGCATTCCTACGATAATCCAGTAATTTAAAGGATAATGTGATTCAAATCACACTTTCCTTTTTGAAGGGATTAAAATACGCCATGTAACATTATGTTACAATTTGTGAGAAGTTTTCGGCGGGGAGTACGCTGTGCCATACGGCCTGCGTGTATAATGACCCTCATGATCGCCATCCTTGATTTTGGTTCACAATATACGCAGCTGATCGCCCGCAGTATCCGGGAACTGGGTACCTTCAGCAAGGTATTTCCCTTTCATGAACCCCTGAAAAACGTGCTGGATGAAAAACCCTGCGGAATCATCCTTTCGGGCGGACCGAGAAGTGTTTACGACAAGGGGGCCCCCATGATCGGGAGGGAAATTCTGGATCTCGGGATCCCCGTCCTGGGCATCTGTTACGGTCAGCAGATCACCTGCCTGCTCCTCGGAGGAAAGGTGGCATCCTCGCAGAACCGGGAGTACGGCCGAATGGAAATCGAAATCCTGGATGAACACCCCCTTTTCAAAGGTTCACCGGACCACCAGACCGTCTGGATGAGCCACGGTGACAAGGTGGAATCCCTTCCGGAGGGGTTTAAAATCATCGCACGGACCCCTTCCACACCCTTTGCCGCCATTGCCAACGATTCACGCAGGATGTTTGGGGTTCAGTTCCATCCGGAGGTCCGCCATACCGAACACGGCCGTACGATCCTGAAAAATTTCCTGAAGATCTGCGGGGCGAAGAAGAACTGGGATATGGGCAGCTACCGGAAACAGCAGGTGGAAATGATTCGGGAGCAGGTCGGATCCAGCAACGTCATCTCCGGGCTCTCGGGAGGAGTGGATTCCACCGTGGCTTCTTCCCTTGTTGCCGAAGCCATCGGATCGCAGTTGACCTGTGTCTTTGTCGACACCGGTATGTTGCGGAAAAATGAAGTGTCCGAAGTCGTAAACTATTTCAAGGATCACCACCATCTCAACGTCCGGGTGGCTGATGCGGCCGATCTCTTCCTTTCCAGACTCGAAAAGCGGGCTATCGATCCACGTCGGAAACGGAAAATCATCGGCCACACCTTCATCGAAGTCTTTGAAAAAGAGGCCGGGACTCTACCCGACGTGAAGTACCTTGTTCAGGGGACCCTCTATCCCGATGTCATCGAATCGATATCGGTCTGGGGTCCATCCTCCACGATCAAGCTCCACCACAATGTCGGCGGATTACCGAAAAAGCTGAACCTGAAGCTGATCGAACCCCTGCGCTTTCTCTTCAAGGATGAGGTTCGGACACTCGGCAGGACCCTGGATATTCCCGATTCCATCATCATGCGGCACCCCTTTCCAGGACCGGGCCTTGCCGTGCGAATCCTGGGGCGCGTCACCGCCGAACGGGTTGCCATCCTCCAGGAAGCCGACGCGATCTACATGGAAGAGCTGAGGACTTCGGGCTGGTACAAAAAGACGGCTCAGGCCTTCGCGGTTCTTCTGCCCGTCAAATCCGTGGGTGTCATGGGAGATGAGGGAACCTATGAACACGTCTGCGCTCTTCGTGCTGTGACCACGGAAGATTTTATGACAGCAGACTTTGCCGCCCTTCCTCACGATCTTCTGGGACGAATCTCCCGGAGGATCGTGAATGAAGTCCGGGGCATCAACCGGGTTGTTTACGATGTCACAACGAAGCCGCCGGCCACGATCGAATGGGAATAGGGTGAGAAGTAAGATACAGGTTTTTCAAGAGTTTCCGTAAAAAGACCGGCTTCCATATCTGAAATTGAGAACGGGATTGTGTTACAATCAGTCCATGAATCCTGACCTTGAAAGGCTTGTTCTGCTTCAGAAAAACCTCTCCAGGCAGGGCGAAGTCCATTCTCAGATTGAAACGATTCCCCCGCATTTAAAAGATATCCATGATGCCTATTCGAAAATGGCCTCGAAGCGGGACGCCCTTCAATCTTCCAGTGAGGAGGCCAAACGGGCTCAACGTGAGCTGGAAGCGGTGCTGGAAGACGCCCGGGAGGAACGGAAAACCTATCGAAAACAGCTTATGCAGGTGACCAACCAGAGGGAATATGGTGCGGTCCTGAAGGAGATCGATATTCTGGATGAAAAGATCAAAACGATGGAAGACGATCTCTTTACCCGGATGGAGGTCGTTGAAAACGCGCAGCAGACCCTGGAACAGGAGAAAGAAGTCTGGGAGCGCCTCGAGACTGAATACCGGGAGAAGATGGCTCAATGGGAAGATGAAAAGCACGCCCTGAAGGAAGAGAAGATCAGGCTCGAAGACGAGCAGCGTGGCCTCGAATTTGAATTACCCTTAGATCTGAAACAGTCTTTCTGGCGCCTCATGAAAGCCCGCGGCAAACGTGCCGTGGTTCCCGTCGTCGACTACACCTGCAGGGGTTGTAACGTCAAACTCCGCCCGCAACAGTATGCTGAGGTGCGGGCCGGAAAGAAAATCTGCACATGCGACGGCTGCATGCGGTTTCTCTATTTCGATGAGCAGGAGAGTTGAAGCCTACATCGATGGAGCCTCACGGGGCAACCCGGGGGAAGCTTCCTACGGAGTCGTACTGAAAGAAGGAGACACCCTCACCCTGATGGGAGGCTATCTGGGAACCATGACGAATAACGAAGCGGAATACCATGGACTTCTTGCGGCGCTGAATTGGGCCCTGGAACACAGTGTATCCGAGATGAAGGTCTTTTCCGATTCGCAGCTTGTTGTCAACCAGATCAATGGACGCTTCAGAGTCAAGGCTCCCAACCTTCAACCTCTCTTTCTGGAAGCTCTGGATAAAAAACGTAAAATCGAACGGTTCAACATTTTCTATATTGCCAGGGAATACAACAAACGGGCCGATGCCCTGGCCAATCAGGCCCTCGATGGAAAGGGCACCGTCCATCGGGTGGAACATGTCGGTCGCTGAACGTCTCGATTCGGTCCGGGAACGGGTTGCCCGTGCCTGTCAGCGTTCGGGCCGTGCCGTGGAAGAGGTTTTACTCCTTGGGGCTACGAAATCGGCATCAGTCAACCGGATCCGGGAGGCCGTGGATGCGGGTCTCGATCTCTTCGGGGAAAATCGGATTCAGGAAGCACTTCCCAAGATTGCCGGGCTCCGAGACCTTCCTCTCCGCTGGCACTTCATTGGAAAGCTTCAGAAAAACAAGGCCGGACAGGCGGTGGAACACTTCGAGATGATCCAGAGCGTTGACTCCCCCGGGCTGGCGGAACGCCTGGAACGGGTGGCATCCCAGGCGGAAGTGATCGTTCCCGTTCTCCTTGAAGTCAATGTCGGACAGGAAATTTCCAAAAGTGGCGTCCTTCCCGGGGAAGTTCCAACCCTGTGTGCAAGAATCCGGGAATTCGAACATCTTCGTCTGGAGGGGCTGATGAGCATACCTCCATACCATCCTGATCCGGAAAGGGTTCGACCCTTTTTTGTGGAACTGAGGAGGCTCTTCGAGGATATGAGCTCATCCTATTCTACGGTGGATACCCTCTCCATGGGAATGAGCGAAGACTACGAGGTGGCCATTGAGGAAGGTTCCACGCTGATCCGCCTGGGCCGCACGCTTTTCGGGGAGAGAATCTGATGCCCGTCGGGAAGGCTTTCATCATGGCCCTGCTGACGGTGGTTCTCAACCTGGTCTGGCTTTACAAATGGATCATTATCATCCGGGCCCTCATCTCCTGGGTCAACCCAGATCCCTACAATCCCATTGTCCGGATTCTCTATGTTCTTACCGAACCGGTCCTTCGGCCGTTCCGGCGATTGATGCCGCCTTATAAGACGGGGGGCCTTGATTTTTCTCCTCTCTTTGTCTTTGCCATTCTTTACTTTATCGAAGTATTTGCCCATTCGCTGATCGCGCAGGTCGCATGGAAATGACCCGGAGAATCCCGAAACATCAACAGGGGTCATCCGGGCCAAGGAGGAAGTTATGAGCGTCAAATACAGCCCGATGGAAATCCAGGAAATGCAGTTCGCCCTTTCCCGAAAGGGCTACGACATGGAAGAAGTGCGATCCTTTCTCATGAGCATGGCCGAGCAGATCGAGCTATTGCTCAAGGAGCGGGAGCAGATGAGGAGGGAACTGGATTTTGCACGGGAGGAACTGGCCGGTCACAAGCAGAGGGAACAGATCCTGAAGGATACGCTCCTGACCGCGCAAAAGGTGGCCAAGGATATCAAGATCCAGGCCGAACGGGAATCCGAGGTCATGATCAAGGAAGCTGAGCTTCGGGCCGATATTCAATACCGGGAGGCCTCACGGAAAGCCGCCGACGTGGAGCGTCAGGTGAGGGATCTGAAGCTGATGAAAAACCGGCTTATCTTTGACATGGAACAGACACTGGAGAGGTTTCAGCGTTTCCTGAAAGAGGAAACGGGCCAGGAAACTTCCAGGGAAGCCGATGTTTCCACCTTTGTCAGGGGGCAGGACTGAGTGGGGGATCTTCTCCTCACCGATTGCACCGAAGTCGTTACACCTGTTCGCCCGAACGGTTCTCCGGAACTTGTGGTTCTTCACGATGTTTCCATCTATATCCGGGAAGGCAGGATTGTCGGGATCGGATCCCGTGACGAGATCCGGAACCGGTTTGGCGAACTGACCGGGATTCCTGTCTATGACGCAAAGGGGAAGACCGTTCTTCCGGGACTGGTCGATGCCCATACCCACCTCCCGTTTTCCGGGTGGCGGGAAGGGGAGTTCAACCGGCGTCTCCACGGAGAAACCTACATGGATGTAGCCCGGAGCGGAGGGGGAATCAACTCCACCGTGCGGGCCGTGCGGGTGGCAACCCTGGAAGAGCTTACCCGATCCTGCCTGGAAGGCCTGGATGCTTTCGTGGCCCATGGGGTCACTACCGTTGAAGCCAAGTCGGGGTATGGACTGAACCTCGTGGATGAAATCAAGCAGTTGGAGGCCATCCGGGATGCCGGATCCCGCCATTCCGTGACCCTTGTACCCACCTTGCTGGCGGCCCACGAATATCCTCCGGAGTACAAGGAAGATCGAAAGGGCTACGTACGGCTGGTCATCGATACGATCTTACCCGAAGTGGCCCGCCGGGGGTTGGCGCTCTACCAGGATGTCTTCTGCGAAGCCGGTGTCTTTACCGTCGAGGAAAGCAGGGAGATTCTCCTGGCTGGAAAAGCTTTAGGGATGACTCCCCGGATCCATGCCGATGAGATTGAAACCACCGGGGGCGCGGAGCTCGCGGCCGATGTCGGGGCTGTGTCCGCTGACCATCTCGCGGTTCCCTCCATGGAAGGCATACGCAGGATGGCGGAAGCCGGTGTCATCGCCATCCTCCTCCCCGGGACTTCGTTCTTTCTGCGCCACACAAAGCATGCGCCTGCACGGGCCATGCTGGACGCGGGCGTTCACGTCGCCCTGTCCACCGACTTCAATCCCGGATCCTCTCCCACGACGAACCTTCCCCTCATCATGAGGCTGGGCTGTTTTCTCCTCGATATGACCGTGGAGGAGGTCATCCACGCCGTGACCGAAGTGCCGGCCCGTAGTCTCGGGTTTTCTGAAGATCGAGGCGTTGTGGAAGAAGGAAAGAGGGGGGATCTCTCGGTGTGGAATGTGGATAACCATCTGAAGATCTTCTACCGGTACGGTGAAGCCCGGGTCGAGGGAACGGTCATCGAAGGAGATATCGTCTACCATGCGGATCTTTGATGCGGCCAAACTGGATAAGCGGCAGAATCACGCGCTGCAGCTCTCCGTCATCGTTCCACGGCCGATCGGCTGGGTGTCAACAGTCTCGGCCGACGGCATCCCTAATCTTGCTCCCTTCTCCTTCTATAACGGGGTGAGCAGTAATCCTCCCATCCTGATGGTTTCGGTAGGTCTGCACCACGGGACGGAGAAGAAGGACACGACCCGGAATATCCAGGAGACCGGGGAGTTCGCGGTGAACGTGGTTCCCGAATCCATGATGAACGAGATGCTCATCACAAGCAATCGAGCCGAGCCCGAGGTCAGTGAGTTCGATCTTGCGAAGCTGGAAACGGCACCCTGTGTGAAGATCCGTCCTCCAAGGGTGGCCCTCTCGCCGGTCTGCATGGAGTGCGTCCTCGAGCAGCACCACGTGGTCCACTCCACCGACCTCTTCCTCGGACGGATCCTCCTCTACCACGTGCAGGAGGACCTCCTCACCGATGGTGCCGTCGATCCCGAAAAGCTCAAACCCCTGGGACGCCTGGGCGGCAAGCTCTACACGACCCTGGGCACTGTCCTGACCTCCGAAAAGAGTTAACCGGTAATTTTTAACCGTCGGACCTGGTAGCCGAGGGCCTGGGGAGTGATCCCCAGAAGCTTTGCAGCTTTCCGGCGGTTTCCTCCCGCCCGTGCGAGGGCGTCCACGACTATTTCCCGGATCGCCCGGTCCACTCCCTCGTGGAACGATCCGCGATAGGGGCTGTTTTCCTGCAAGGAATCGGGAAGATCCTGCGGCCCGATTTCCTCCCGGTCCCTGGCCCGCGCGGCGGCCGCCTGGACGACCTGACGCAGCTCGCGGATATTTCCCGGCCATTCGTGGGCAAGGAGGAGGTTCGTGGCACCCGGGTCGACTTCCTTGTAAGAAAGACCGCAGTCTTCACAGAAACGGTCCAGGAAGAGCCGGACAAACATTGGGATCTCCTCCCTGCGCTCCCGGAGGGGAGGTACGTGAAAGGTGAGACCGTTAATCCGATAGTAGAGATCCTCACGGAAGGTTCCCTCCGAGACCATGGTTTCCAGATCCCGGTGGGTGGCGCTGATGAGGCGGAAGTTGACGTGAATCGGCCGGTAATCTCCCACCCGGTAGACGGTGTGATCGTTCAGGATTCGCAGAAGCTTGGCCTGGGCTTCGGGGGGAAGCTCTCCGATTTCGTCCAGGAAGAGGGTCCCCCCGTCGGCAAGCTCCACGAGCCCCGGCTTGTCAGCCACGGCTCCCGTGAAGGCCCCCCGGCGGTGGCCGAAGAGCTCCGATTCAAAGAGTTCCGAAGGAATCGAGGCGCAGTTCAAAACCTGGAAGGGCCGCCCGTCGGCTCCTCCCTCCCGGTGGATCGCATCAGCCAGGATCTCTTTCCCCGTTCCCGTTTCTCCCCGGATCAGGATGGGAAGGGGTAGATCGGCTATGGGGCGGGCTTCATTTACCAGACGCGTGGTAACGGGAGAAGCATAGGCCATGCCGTGCCACGTCCCGGAGGACTCTCTGTCCGGAGATTCGCTCCGGGGATCGGGAAGATAGTCGACAGCCAGGTTCCAGAACTCCTCCGGATACCGGTAATAAATCCCGGGCTCGATGGAGAGTCCTCCCCGGGGAGAGGGAATTCGAACCCGGTCATTACTCTCTCCCGGGATTCGGGAAATGCCCTTCGGCATCGCGTCATCAAAGGGTTCCCCCGATTTCAGGGCGTTCAGGATATTCCAGGCTTCTGCGTGGAGAGGTTCTTCGAGCCAGCGCAGATACCCGAGTCGGCCGGAACGAATCAGATGCTCACGAGCCCGTTCCACAAGGTGCTCCGGGGGTGAACCCAGGTGTGAATAGGCGCAACGCAGGTCGCAGAGCAGGATCGATGCTTTTGCAGGCTCCCGGCTCAGGTAATCCGAAAAGAGTCTGATTACAGCTTCCCAGCCCTTCTTTTTCAGAACCCATTCCAGTTTCTTCGGTTCGCCGGACGGGGCTGGCACGCTTTTCCCTGCACGCACAGCCGCCTGCCATTTCAGGTCCTCAAGATCGGAGATCGTATCGGGATCCTTCGGGTCGGGTTTCAGGTTCCGGAGCGTATCGAGATTCAGGTTTCCCCGCCACTTTTCCAGGATGACGCGGAAGAGGGAAACGTGACAGGCGAGGGGATGATCTTCCATTTCAGCCAGAAGCGATTCGGCTTCGTCCAGGGGAGTGCTGGCTTTGTCGAACATTCCCCGGGCAATAAAGATCTTCACCTTTTGAAGAAGGTCGTACAGAAGGTCCCAGGGAGTTCCTGACTCCCGGTGTTCGGACTCGAGCTCCTCGAAAATGGAAAGGGCCCGGTCCCAGCGTTCCAGGTGGATCTGAACCGATCCGAGGTTGTGGAGGAGGAGGGAACGGCTTGCCGAGGCACCCAGGGCGGACCGGTACCGCAGGGCCGATTCGAGGTTTCGCTGTGCAGTCGGCCAGTCCTTCCCGGCTGCGGCCAGGGAGGCAAGATCGGAATAGGCAAGGGCGGCCTGGGAAAGCCAACCCCGGGCCAGCGCGGTATCGAGCCAGCGCTTCAGAGCATCGTGGTCCAGGTCCCAGGATCCGATAAAACGCGAAACCTGGGAACGGTGCCACGATGAAAGGGAAGGTTCCAGACGCAGTGCCTCTTCGCGAACCCGTGCCCTGAGCTCCGGACGGTCGCGCCGATCGGCCAGGTAGAGCCCGGCAAGGAGATGGACCGGTCCCGATTCTTCTTCCCAGACGCTCTCAAGTCTCTTCAGGTAGTCTTCGATCTTTCCCTCCCGGAAGGCCAGGCGTGCCTGAAGCAGTCTTCTGGCCCCTCCATCGGGCATCGTCCGGAGGTAGGGCTCGATCCGTTGAATATTGTCACCCTCCAGGGCGCAGAAGAGGGCGTGGGACAGGAGGCGGCCCGGGTTGTCCGATTGATCGAGGACGTGGGAGAGGGTATCGATGTCTCCGGAGAGGGAGGCGGCCAGGGTATGGATCGATTCCGCGTCCTGTCGAACATCGAGGGCGGGAAGAGCGGCCAGAAGGGTAAGGGCATTCTGGTCGGCCAGGGCCAGGTCGATCTCCTCCGGACTCACTTCCAGGGTGTACGCATGTAGATCTTTGCTGTCAGTGCCGGGAGATTCCCCGGAGACCGCGAGACAGAACGCTGCCGGAGAGGCCCGTTTCTTTCCTGGATCAGGATGAAGGAAGAGCTGTTCCACGGGTGTCAGGTGGGGAAAGTGAAGATGGCGATGCATCTCCTCCCAGCTGACGACCGGCAGGGGGCGCCACGCGAATCCGTCAAGGCGCTCCCGGTCCCATCCGGTGATGATCGAGGCGGGAAGGATGTCCGGCAGGGAGAGGATCAAAGAGTCCAAAAGGTTCCGGGAGGCGGGGTCAACCCGGTCGATGTGGTCCAGATGAATGCCGTGGCCGTGAAAGTCGCGGGCTACCTTTTTTTTGACTTCTTCGAGAGAAGCTCCATCTGGAATTCCCAGGAGGTCCAACAGACAGTCCCAGCCGGATGACGAACATCGCGTGAAGTCCAGGACGATCCATGGCGTCTCATCAGACAGGCTGATGCGGTGGCGCGTCCACCGTGCCGCCGTCGAAAGGCCGGGTCCCGGATGGGAGGGGATCAGGATATGGGATTCGGAACCCTTTTCCCAGGATTCGGGAATATAGAGCCGGGTCGTGGGCTGGGTTATCTTTCTCCTGCGGGCGAAGGCGATAAGGTCGATGCTCTCAGGGATGGATGACCAACGGCTTCGCAGGAGCCCGGAAATGTGAGCCTGGAGGGACCAGGGGTCAGCTTGAATTCTTCGTCCCGATTCGATTTCCACGAGGTTGCCGGAGGCGTCGGTGGTGAGATCCGGGAAGGTGGGAAGTTCCCGAAAGGCTTTTTCGGAGAAGTGAAATCCGAAATGGGCGAGTCCGGTAAGAAGGGAGAGGGTCCGTTCCATCGAAACCCGTGTCGGAGGGAGAACCCCTTCGATCCGTTCCGGTGTTATGCGTGTGATATCGGGAAGCAGGGGATGGTCCAGGCGGACCATCTCCTTAAGAATCCGGGGTTCCGCGATCTTCAGGGTCCGGTTTCCCACGTCCAGTCGTCTATCGTGTTGATGCAGAGTGCACGGTGATCATCCTCCCAGGCGGGAAGGATAAGGAGTGTCCGGTTCTGGCCGTGAATAACGGCTTCCTCGTGGAAGTGGCCGATGACGGCAAGATCGATATGATCCAGATCTGCAAGGAATTGTTTCAATTCTTTGACCGGAAATTGCCGACGGTACTGGAAATTGGTCTTCTTCAGGCTTTTCTCCATTCGATCCACCAGAGGTCGCAGCAGGGACGGCGGAACGAGGACCATGATCATCCGGGTGAGCCAACTCTTGGAAATTGCACGCCAGAGCCTGTATTTCCTGTCTTTGCGGTTGATCAGGTCTCCATGCTCGACATGGATCGTACCATTCCCCGTCTCGATCCGCAGGTCCCTGTGAATCGAGGTGACCGATCGAGCCAGGGAGGATCCCCGGAGAAAGAAATCGCGATTTCCTTCCAGATAATCGATCGTTACACCCCTGGCTTTCAGATATGCAAGAAATTCTAGTACCTCCTGCGAAAACAGCTTCTGCCAGGAACGGATCCCGATGTAGTAATGAAAGATGTCACCCAGGAGGACCAGTTGGGTCATCCCTTTATCGTGGAGTCGTTCCAGGTGATTCCGAAAGGTTTCTACGTCACCAGGATGTGCTCCCAGATGGGCGTCAGCCAGGAAGATCAGAGTCACCGGATAAGCTCACCCGGGAGTATGATCCGGCTCTCCGATCGTTCCTTCAGGGAGTGGGGAATGAAGACAAGGCAGAGCTTGTCGCGACGGGAGGGGTCCCCGCGAAGGTTCTTGACTACATGGTCGGGGACGGCCACCTTGATGTACGCCGGGCGGTCCGACTTTTCCCGGGCACTGTCGATGATGTACTCGGATATGTCCACAACACCGACTTCTCCGGGGTGTTGTTCCAGGGCCTTCTTGACGAGTTCCGCGGTTGGGTCCATGCGCTCTACCTCCCGAGGAGCCATTGTACCGTATGGCTCCTTTGAAAACAAAAGCCCCGGCCGTGCGGGGCCGGGGCATCCTGCCGCAGCAGGGAAAAAATGAAATGAAGGCTAGGGGCAGTTTTCGGTGGCCGATCGGGCCAGAGTTTCCGAATCTTCTCCCAGCGGGCCCTCCGAACCCGCCACGCCGTTGTCCGCCGTGACGAGGAAATAGATTGTTGATGTGTCCCCGGTCAGGCCGTTTTCCAGCGAGTACCCGCTAAAGGTAAGCATCTCACCGTTATCGGTGGCCCCATCGAGGCCGCCACAGTCCGCCTTTCCATCGTCGGTCAGGGAAACGAGGAAATCGTGGGTGTCCGCGGCTGTGGAGACATAGATGTTGTAATGGGATGCCCCCACATCTTCAAAGGTGAGGTCGACATCGTCCCCATTTTTATCGACGGTCATGTAATGCAGGTCATCGTCGGAGACTTCCGGGGCCGGCGTGACGCCGCCGCAGTCTCCCGATCCAACGTAGGAACAATCCCATGATCCTGAGGTGAGATGGAGGGTCCAGGACTGGAGGGTGCCGCTGTTATTAGGCCCCTGTCCGTTATTGGTGATCCTGAGCCTCCAGGTCCCATTCCCGATATTGGAACCGTTTACCATGTTCGTGAGTGCGAAGCCGCTTATGTTGGTCCAGCCAGCCACGGTCCCTGAAAAGATTGTCTGCGTGAAATCGTAGGTCCCGTCATTCCCCGGGTCGTGATCAATAATGACACTGAGGGTCCAGTTCGAGTATCCGGGGGGTATCATGGAAATATCCATGGTGCACGCGGAAAGGACCCCGGGTGTCGAGATCACGGGGGAAGGTACGGTAAAGAAATTCGTGGTTGTTTTCGATGCGATGGTTCCTGTGGCGCCTGTTGCGTCATTGACCGTCATTCCTCCTGATGCGACGGTTGCACTAAAAACATTTGATTCGTCCACTCCGGCGGGAGTCTGCTCCGTGGAAGTCTTGGTGATGATGTTGAAGGTAATGTCACCTGGACAGTTCCCGATAGAAAAATTGCTGATAATGATAAAGGTATAGGTGAAGGTTTTCAGGTCGCTTCCGCCCTGGTCGATGGCTCCAAAGGTACCCGGACTGGCGCAGAGGGTGATGCCGTTTCCGGTCAGGATTGCGGTGACGTTGGTTGCGTCCAGGTTTCCGTCGTTTCTGAGGGTAACGTCCACGGACCACTTTTCACCCTGATTCAAAAATCCGTCCATGTTTCCCGTGAGCTCGGTCCAGGTCCCGATCGAATCAAAAACGATATTGGTACCGTAAAGAGTCGCGGATACTTCGTCGGAGTATTCCGAAATACAGGCCAGTCCGTCGGAAGCATCCACGACATAGTAATAGGTCTGTCCCGAAGCCAGGGGGGTGTCCTGGTAGGTGTAGGTCCCACTGTTGGCCACACCCGGGCTCGTATCGGTCACTGTATTGACCAGTGTGTACGGTCCGGTCGATGTGGTGGAGCGATAAATTCGATATTCCACGACGGAGTCCAGGTCGGAGTCGTCCCACGAGACATCGATCCGGTCAGGCTGGACGGCTGAGGCTGATGCCGTGGGAGGAGAGGGAAACTGTACGCATCCGCAGGCATCAAACTTGAATGCCGCGATTTTTGTGTGCCCTGTTCCGCCATATTCCGTCGTGTACCAGAACGTACAGTCATCCGCCGGATCTACACCGATTCCGGAGTAGTCCCCCCATCGCTCGTTATTTGTTTTAGAGGTTGTCGCATCCTGGATCACATACTCGTAATAGGGCATTGTGCCGGTCGGATCGCTGGATAATCTCCCTGCGTAATAAATGGACGGATAATACGGTGCGGTAGACCCGGTTCGCGTGTACCCGACGGCGATGTTCCCTGACTGATCCATGGCGGCGGAACAGACGCTTCTGTGTCGGGCATCCCCGCCGATTACGCCATCCTGATGGAGGTCCCAGCCTGAACCGGTATTCCGAATCTCAAACCAGTGAACGGCCGCGTGATCCGTTCCGTCCACATCCTCAGCGAAACAACCCACCAGGGTTTCATGGTCGCCGAAGTTCCGGTATTGAAGGGGAAAATGGATCGGCTCCCGGATAGGGTCGATCTTCTGTGTTGTCCCTGGCTGGGGCATGCAGTCCCAGTTCCCGGAAGTTCCGCACAGGGTATGGTCATATTCTGCGATTTCGATATTGGGAAGATGGGTCAACGTGGAGTTGGCAGGTGTATCCCAGTCCATGGTGAGGGACCAGATGTCCATGATATCGCACGGTTCCGAGCAGGCATACCCGGAGTGGAGTTCATTGTCAACAGGACGCAGAAAGAGAGCGGGAGTATTATTGGGGGGTGGAGTGTTTCCCTCGTGATTTGCAGGGAGGAGAAGCTCAAAGGAAAAGGCAGGAAGATCAGGAATTGAAAACTTGACCGGCGATGTGGTCAGCCCCTGGAGCATGGCATCCCGATCCAGGGCGAAGACGTCGCGATATCCGGAAGCTCCCGCGTTGACTCCGATCAGATAGGATCCCTCATCATAGATTCCGTCACCGTCATCATCCTGCGGCCAGACCCCATACTTAGGGTAGTCCGGATAGCTTGTGTATCCCGCTGGGAATTCATAGGCATAGTAACTTCCCGTCGGGTCACCGGTCTGGGAGACGTAGACGCAGAAGTAGCTTCCCCGTCCAGCGAACTCGCTCACCACCCACCGGTCGGCGATCTGATCATAGAGAATAATGGGATCGCAAAACCCGTTAGAACAATTCGTCAATCCGGCCCCAAGGGTTTCCATCGTAAAAGTCGCCAGGGTCGTTCCCGATTTATTGAAGACACGAACGGTGGAATTAGCGGAATTGATCCCCTGGACAAAGTGATTCGGACCCACGTCCCCGGTGTCATCGGGGGGGGAGGAGCCGGATTCAAATCCTTCGAAATTCGCGATTGTGGTTGAAAAAGCTTTCATCTCTTTGGAATCGGGTTCCGGAGCATTTTCCTGCACCTTCAGGAGGGGATTGTCCCAGGGTTCCCCCTGGAGGCTTGGACCCGAGTAATCGTATTCGTCCCTCCGGTGCATTTCGAGGCCCAGAAGATTGGGGTCTTCGGTAAATGGCGGCAGATCTCGAACGGCCGGTGTAATCATCGGGGTCACCGGATTTCCGATGTAAGTTGGACCGGATGGTAAAAGTGGGGAGGATACGGCGAGACTTACAATACTTACGCTGAGAAGACGAAAAACAAACTTTAACATTCAGGCCCCCTGAACGAACGTGACAAACCTATCGGATGCGGATCGTTTGCCCGGTCCAGTAGAGCAGCCTCGGTTTAATCCCTCCCTTCGCCCTCCGCTGTTATTATATTACAAAACAGAGGATATTCAAGGCTTTGCTTGAATATCCTCTGTCCGGGTTGTCAACCTGTGTCTACAGGTTACACCGGTCATCGCTGGAGCGTTCGGTGGGGATGGAGTCATACCCGAGGGTTCCCTCGGTCCCCGACCCGTTGTCCGCGGAGATCAGGATGAAGAGATCCGAGGTGTCCGCCGTCGGGTGAAATCCCGATTCAAGATCCATCCCCGTCCGGGTCATCATCCCGTTTCCGTCCGGCCCCGTTACCGGTTCGTCACAGTACGCCACACCCACCTGGTAATCCAGCACCAGGAAGGGATGGGTTCCCGCCGCCGTGGAGACGTAGACGTTGTACGACGAGGCATTTACGTTTTCAAAGTTCAGATCCACCAGGGCCGGATCGCCGCTGTTCTTCGTCACGGTGAAGGGATGGGCCGAGTCGTCGGAGACTTCTTCCACGGTGCAGGGGACGATCGTGACCGTGTGGTCCGCGGACGTACCCGTGCAGCCTGAGGTGTTTTCATAGGTCACCGTGTACGTTCCGCTCGAGGAGACCACCAGCGTGTCGGAGGTCCCGATCGGGGTCGGAATCGTCGACTCGTACCATGCGTAGTTGCTCATTCCCGTCTCCGTCGTCAGGGTTACCGTCATGTCCGGACAGGTGTTGGTGATGGGACCGCTGATCGTCGGGTTGGCCGGATCGTAGACGTCTGTGGCGCTCACCCCGGCTGTAACCGCACTCTGGCCGCATCCGTTGGTGTACCGGACGGTGTAAGTGTAGGATGTTCCGTTCGTTCCCAGGGTGTCGGTGTAGGCCGTGGTTCCGTAGGGGAGGCCCGTCGCGATCTCTGTCCCGTTGCGCAGGATGTCGTAGGTCCGGGTTCCGCCGGCATCGCCCCAGTCGCCCGCGTCGGCGAACCAGGTGATCTCCACCCCGTCATCGGCACAAGGGCCGTTCAGGTCTGTAGCCGCGTTGTTGGTGAGGCTCGAGGGAGCGGAGCAGGGAATACAGGAGGCCGTCCACGTCGTGCAGCCCGGTCCGCCGCCCGACGAGGCGGCCACCGTCATCGTGATACTGGCCACGCTGCAGGTGTTGTTCTTGTTGTTGACGTCACAGTCGACGAGCTCCGTTACCCGGAAAGTGTAGGTTCCTTCCTGCTCCGCGTTGTAAAACGCGGTCACGTCGTAGGGACTGGCATTGGCCGCTCCGAACGCCTTCAGGATCTGGACCGTTCCCAGGGGGGAAATCAGGGCCGTTTCCACGCAGGTCACCAGGTTGGTGTTGCCCGTCAGGGTGTAGCTCACCGAGGCTCCCGTCGTGGAATTCAGGGTGAAGGCCGGGGAGAAGTCCTGGGAGGAGACGTCGTTCTTCAGTGCGGTGACGCTGGGTGCCGTTGCGCTTTCGCCGCCCGAGGGGCTTCCCACCGTCTGGGAATCAAAGTTCATGTCGTTGAGGTAGGTATAAAGACCCCCGTCGGAGGACTTAGCTGTAAGGTCAAAGCCGATCGACTGACCGCAGGCGTACGTGTCGTACCATTCCGCCGAGTCGACGACAAATTCGAAGACATATTCTGACGACGTTCCGCCGGGGCCTACGTTTCCGAAGTCTCCGGGGTTATTGCAGACCGTGATCCCGTCTCCATCGAGGCTGCCCAGGACCGCCCTCGCGCCCGCCAGGCCGTCCGCTTCCCGTACCGTCACGGAAATCGACCACTTCTCTCCCGCCTCCATGATCTCGTCCCCGTCTTCCTCCAGGGCCACCGGGGCCAGGTTGGAATTGTAAACAATCCGAGGCACGCAGGCCTGCCAGGATCCCGTCACGTCCGAGGGATCGGTTACATACCCCGGACAGCCTGCCGAATCGGTGACCCTGCAGTTATACACATGGCTCTGGGCCGTGGCGTAGTTCTGGGTCAGGGTCGGACTGGTTGCGCCGCTGATGGTTGAGCCGTCCCGCGTCCACTGGTAGGTGTAGCTTCCGCTTCCGCCGCTCACCCCGCAGGTAAAGACGATGTCGGCGCCCGTGCAGACCAGCGTCGTGCCGTTGGGCTGCACGTCCACCGTTTGGGTCGGTCCTGTCCAGGTCCCCGTCGAAGGGGTCCCGTCCTGGGCCGCGCACCCCGTCCCGTTGTCCGTCACGAGGCAGGTGTAGGTGTGGCTCTGGGCCGTGGCATAGGTCATGTTCAGCGTGGCGCTGTTATTCCCCACCGGGGTGCCTCCATCTTCGAGCCACTGGTAGGTGTAGTTCCCGCTGCCTCCCGTTACGGAGGCCGTAAAGGGAATGGCCGTGTTCGTGCAGACCGAGGAAGAGGTCGGGGTCACACTCACCGTGTGGGCCGACGTCCATGTTCCCGTGGAGGACGAGGCATCGGTGTAGGTCCCCGTGCAGCCCGACGTGTCCGTCACCTTGCAGTTATAGGTGTGGCTCTGGGCTGTGGCGTAGTTCTGGGTCAGGGTGGCCGTGGTCGCTCCGGTGATATTGGATCCGTCCCGCGTCCACTGGTAGGTGTAGCTCCCGCTTCCTCCACTCACCCCGCAGGTAAAGACGATGTCGTTGCCCACGCAGATCGTGGAGGTTCCGTCCGGGGTCACGTTGACTGTCGGGGCGCTCATCGAATGGGTTCCCGCCACGCAGGCCGATACGGCGGAGTTCCCGCAGTCGGCGGATACCGCCGTCACCCGGTAGGCCCGGGCGGTGCCGCTGGATACGGGGTCGAGATGGGATGTCCCTGTGACGCCGGACACGAGAGGGTTCCACTTGTTGGTCCCGCAGGGCCCGACCCGGTACTCGATCGTGAATGAATCGGCGTTCGGATCCGCTCCCCACGATATCTGAAGCCCGTCACACGTGTCCGTCACGCTGATCACGGGCTGGGTGGGGGTGCTGAGTACCGTTGCCGTGACGCAGTTGGAATCTCCGGAAATGCACGATGTGTCACCCGAATAGGCCCGGACGATATAGGAGTAGGTATTGCCTGCCGTCAGCGGAGAGTTTGTAAAGGTCGTCAGTGTGGCGGTACCGACCTGGGTATATGTTCCGCCACAGGTACCGTCCTTCCGGTAGACAACATATCCGTCTGCACCGGAGGAGGCTGTCCAGCTCAAAGAGACAGAATTGCAGAGTCCGGTCACATTCAAGCCGGTCGGTGCGTTTGGTGGGTTGCAGGTTCCGCAGCTCGTGTAATTCATGCCGTTAAGATAGGTTGCGCCTGTATTTCCCGGATCCAGGTAATTGGAGAGGCCGGCGGCATAAGAAACGCTCAGCCGGCCATAGTAATCATCGACATTATTTGAGCAGGAGGCATACCCTCCATGGAGCTGGCCGACAATCCGTTTGGTACTGTTCTCCCACTGGGCGGAACCGGAGGATCCTCCTTCCGTTGTTCCGGAATCCCATCGTGCAACGCGCCAGTGGGTTCCATCGCCAGGAGAAGAGGTTCCCAGGTAGGAAGTGATCGTCAAGGCATTGTTCTCGTGGCTGATTTTTTTATAGTCTCCGTAAGGGTGGTGAATACACGTCGACTGGGATGGAGCGTTTCCCGCCGCGGTCCAGCCTGCCAGATAGGGCACGTACGCATCAGGCGGGAATGAGTTGAGTTCGAGCAGTGTGCAATCCGAAGGCTGGGTGGTAAAGATGAGGCTGGAACCGCTGACCGTATGGTTGGTCGGTCCCGTTCCGCTCCCGCAGAGTGGACGTTCAAAGTTCCAGTAGGTAACGACGCTCGACGCATCATTCGCACGATCAACACAGTGGTTGGCCGTCAGAAAGTAAGGTGTGCAATCCTGGCTGGTATTGTTGATCAGGGTTCCGGTGCACATATAAGCACCAAAAGTATAGTGCGCGACGGAGTTGATTTCATTGTCCCAGCCGTTCTCACAGGCGACGTCCACCTCGCAATACTGGCTTCCGCCGGGATTGGGATTCAGCTCTGGAGGAAGAACAAGCTTGAGTACCGTGTCACGATAGCCATGAATGGCACTCATGATTCCTACGGATGCCTTTTCCCTGACCGATGAGGGAAGATAAAGTTCAACGATGGCCGTGTCATAGGGTACGGCGGGGGTCCAGAATTCGCCGCTTGAGCTTTCATTTTGATGGGTGTAGGGCCCCCAGATGAGGCTGAAATCGGGAGGATAGAGAAAGAGCTGTGCACCGGGAGGAAGGTTGAATGGATTCAGCTGAAAGCTGAGGGAAAAAGCACCGGGTGAAATAATCATAATTCGATAGAGAGCGTCCCCATTGGAAAGCTCTTCGAAAAGACCGTCCCTGGATAAAAGGATATCGACAGGAATGGACGCTCCGTACCGGAATGGTATGTCTTTTCCTAAATTTTCTTCATCTTCCTGGAGATAGGCAGAAACATCAATACCGGGAAGGACTTTTACAGGTAGCCGGTCCTGGGGCTCCACCTGGGAAACAGCACTGACCGGAGTCGGAACCTGGGCATAAATCAACCCTGAAATGATCGAAAAAGTGATGAATAACAGGAAAAACTGTAATGGGAATTTTGAGTGGATTCCCCGGGTGTCTGTTTGCTTTTGATTCACGGTGCCTCCTGCGTTTTATGTTTTTAATTCCTCCCGCTCTCCGGGTTGATACAAATTACCTGTAGATTACACAAATCCATAAGATTGTTTGCAAAACATGTGCCTTACTAGTCGCTATGTTATGTTGCATTTATAATATCTTTATTATGAGATGGTTATGATATTTCGTTTCGAAGGTGTCTGTGAGATCGATAATTCCCGGTGTTACAAAAGGTGTCGAAAAGTCGGGGCGATTCATACAG
This sequence comes from Thermoanaerobaculia bacterium, assembly GCA_035593605.1. NCBI lineage: Bacteria > Pseudomonadati > Acidobacteriota > Thermoanaerobaculia > Thermoanaerobaculia bacterium. Next base: position 31,888 of record DAOSWS010000002.1, read on the forward strand.
ATTCCTTGTAACCGGGAGGGAATCGAGTATCGATTTTGTAATAAAGAATGGCTTCATGGTAGGCTAGATCCATGTATGAACTCTCCTTTCTCGGCGCCTGCGGTACCGTTACCGGATCCAAATACCATTTCAAGGTTCGTAAAACGGAATGGTTGATCGATTGCGGAGTCTTTCAGGGAACACAGGAAATCAAACAGATGAACTGGCAGGAGCTTCCCTTTGATCCGGAAAAACTCGACGCGATCATTCTCACCCATGCCCACATCGACCATTCCGGTTTCGTTCCGCGGATGGTCAAAATGGGATATTCCGGACCCGTGTACTGTACCCGCGGTACGGCGGCTCTTCTTCAGATTCTCTGGCCCGACGCCGGATCGCTGCAGGAAGAAGAAGCTCACTACGCAAACAAGCGGCAATACACGCCTCATAAACCCGCCCTTCCGCTCTTTACGGAAAAGGACGCCAAGCGCGCTCTCAGTCTTCTTCGGCCAACCCATTACGGACATAAAATCGAATTAAATCCCGGGATTGATTTCATTTTTGAAAGGGTCGGCCATATCCTCGGAGCATCCTTTATCCAACTCAGGATAAAACGTTCGCGGGATGAACACCATCACTGGATCTTCTCCGGTGATGTCGGACGGCCGACCCATCCGATCCTCAAGCCTCCCGTAACCTTCCCGGGGGCCGATTATCTGGTCGTGGAGTCTACGTATGGTAAGAGACTACATGGTATGGAGGACCCTGCGGAAATCCTGGGAGACGTCGTCAATGAGACGATTCGGCGGGGCGGAGTTGTTCTGATCCCCGCATTTGCAGTAGGGAGAAGCCAGGAAATTCTCTATTACCTCCGCAGCCTGAAACTGGATGGACGCATTCCTGAAGATCTTCCCATCTATATTGATTCTCCCATGTCGGTGGAGGCGCTACAGCTGACCCGGCAGTTTCACCGGGAACATAATATTGAACTTAGGATGTTGGAAGGAGAAGGGGTGGAGTTTCTATCGGGACCCCACATCCATCCAATCCAGCGCGTATCGGATTCCAAATCGCTGAACCATATCAAAGGTCGGGCCGTGATCCTCTCGGCCAGCGGAATGTGTAACGGAGGCCGGATCGAACACCACCTCAAGCACAAACTCCCCGATCCCCGTAATACGATCCTCTTTGTGGGTTATCAGGCCCATGGAACCAAGGGGAGAAGGATCCTGGAAGGGGAGGAGGCGATCACGATTCACGGAGACGAAATTCCGGTGAAAGCACAGGTTCGCGTCATTAACAGTATCTCGGCCCATGCGGATGCGGACGAACTTCTTCACTGGCTGAACCACGACCATTTTCGCGAGCCCGATGTCTTTGTTGTCCACGGGGAAGATGAGCAGAGGGAAGGATTTTCCGATCTCCTGAAATCGCGATTCGGGTGGCGGGCCACCATCCCAACCCTGGGGCAGCGGTTCCGTTTCCCATGACTCGAGTCAGGGATGCCTTCCTCTTTTTCCGGCTCCTCTACCAGGGGATCTCTCGGAACCGGATCATGGACAAGGCCGCCGCTCTTTCCTATTACACCCTGATTTCCTTTGTCCCGCTTTCTACCGCGTTTGTCTCCATCTATGTGGTCTTTTTTCCCTACAGCGTCCAGCAGCTGCAGCTTCTGATGGCCGAATTCCTACCCTACGAAAACGAAACCTGGGTCACGGTCATCGATGATTTTATCCGTCAGACCCAGAGCCTCGGCGGATTTTCCCTGATTGTTTTCTTTCTCATCGCCCTTCGAGTCCTCATGATCATTGAGGCCCATATCAATCGTATCTGGGGTGTGGACCGGGTGCGGAGCCTGGGAAGCCGCATCTCTTCCTTCACCCTCCTCCTTTTCTGGGGACCCATTCTTCTCGGGCTTGCCGGAAGTCTCTTTCTTCTGCTTAACAAACAACCATCGACCCCGGCCGTCGTTCTCTTTCTGGGCCCCAAGGCGATGACCCTGCTGACCTTTACGATGCTCTTCTGGACAGTTCCCTATACAAAGGTTCGCCTGGACAGTGCGCTCTTTGGCAGTATCGCGACAACACTTCTGATCGTGGTGGGCAAGGCTGGATTCCTTGCCTATTTGCGGGCGTTTAAGGTTTTTTCCGGCATTCTGGGATCTCTGGGTTTGGTCCTCCTCTTTTTTATAACGATCAATCTCATGTGGGCCTTCGTTCTTTCCGGGACCCTGGTCGCCTTTACCCATCAGAATTACCAGGCCCTGAAGGCGGAGTACAGACGTCACGAAATCCCCCAGGATCGTTTCCTTGTGTTCTGGGCCCTTGCCCTTCTGATCCATGTGGCCAGAACCTTTTCAGGAAGGAATGAGCCTCCAACGGTGGCCAATCTTGCGGAAGATTTTCAGGTTCCCCTGGATCGGCTGCAACATGTCACCGATGCCCTCTCCGAGTCGGGTCTGATTGCGGAAGGAGATAAGGAGGGCCATCTCCTCTTTACCCGATCCCCGGAGACCATCACTGTTGGGGATGTTTTTCGATCTTTTCATGCAGACTCTCTTTCTGTTCCCGATGGAGATGAAATTCCCATGCGCGATGTTCTTACCCCTTACCTGACCCGTTTTGATCAAGTACTCTCCGGTGATCCCTGGTCCGCAACGATCCAGGATATTGCCCGGCTGGAGGATTCCCATGGTTCCCAATGATGAGAAATTGAAATTTCAGGTCACAGGGATGGGCTGTGATCACTGCGCAGCCAAAATTCAGAAATCTCTCCATGTATTGAAGGGAGTTGCGCGGGTGGATGTCAATCCTGTGTCAGGCATTGTGCAGGTCGAGGGTGGGGATCTGGATAGGACTGTGATCGTAAGTACAATCGAAAGAGAGGGATACTGTGTTCAGGCGTGATCTGGGAGAATGGATCCGAAAGCATCTGGTCGAGGTGACGGAATCACGATGGGGGGTACGCGATCTTCCGGGACCCGAACTCCCTCCGCAGGTTTCCATGGGGGATCTGGCTTACTCCGCCGCCATGAGCCTGGCCCGATTCGCCCGTAAAGCGCCCCGGGCCATCGCAGAAGATCTCGTGCAACATGTTCCAGCCCATCCCATGGTGAGGAACATTGAAGTGGCCGGAGCAGGCTATCTGAATGTCTTTCTGAACCGAACGGCGTATCTGAAATTCCTTCTCACTGCACCTTATTCTTCTCCCCTACGGGATGAAAAGGTTGTGGTTGAGCACACAAATATCAACCCGAACAAGGCTGCCCACATCGGCCACCTGCGAAATGCGATTCTGGGTGACACCCTCTTCAGGATTTTGTCTTATTCAGGATGCCGGGTAGAGGTTCAAAATTATATCGATGATACGGGTGTCCAGGTCGCGGATGTCGTAGCTGGATTGCTGCACCTGGAAGATCGTACCTGGGATGAAATAGAGCGCACAGAAAAGAAGATCGATTTTTATACCTGGGATCTCTACGCACGGGTCAGCCGTCACTATGATGATTATCCGGAAGACAAATCGTGGAGGGGAGAAGTGTTACGGCATGTCGAGGAAGGTGAGAATGAGGTTGCCCGTCTCGCTGCAAAGGTGGCTGCCACGATGGTTTCCTGCCACCTTGCCACGATGAATCGTCTCGGAATTCGCTACCACCTTCTTCCAAGGGAGAGTGACATTATCCGGCTGGGATTCTGGTCGGATGCCTTTGAGCGTCTTCGCGCTTCGACAAGCGTCTACTTTGCCGAAGAAGGGGAGCATTCCGGCTGCTGGGTGATGGATCTTTCCGCAGCAAATGAGCCGGATAAGATCCTCGTCCGAAGCAATGGAACGGTGACCTATGTTGCAAAGGATATCGCGTACCAGATGTGGAAGTTTGGTCTTCTGGGCAAAGATTTCCAATATTGTGAACATTCACGATACGCGGATGGATGGGTGGTCTGGCGGACTGCTTCGGAGGGAGATGGGAAATCTCCAGGATTCGGAGGAGCAGTGAGGGTTTTTAATGTGATTGACGCGAGGCAGAGCTACCTTCAAAAGGTTGTCAAGGAATCCCTTAGGGTTTGCGGTTTTGAAAAGGAGGCCGAGAACTCCGTTCACTTTGCCTATGAGATGGTCGCGCTTTCGGAAAAATGTGCCCGGGATATGGGATATGGAGAAGAAGGGATGACGGGAATTTCGGGACGAAAAGGCCTGGGTGTTAAAGCCGATGACCTTCTTGATGTTCTCGAATTGAAGTGCAAAGATGAAGTGAGGCGTCGCCACCCGGATCTTGATGAAGAGAATCTTGAAATACTGGCTCGACAAATTTCATCGGCTGCAGTGAAATTTTTTAATCTCAAGTTCGGCGTCAACAAGGTAATCGCCTTTGATTTTGACGAAGCTCTGAATTTTGAAGGAGACTCCGGACCCTATCTCCAGTACGGCGTGGTCCGTGCCAGGAGCATTCTTGGAAAGCTGGCTGAGACGGGAAGGCCCTGGAAACTGGATGATCTTAACCCGGATCTTGTTTCCTCAGCTCCCGTGGAAGATGAAGTCTGGGATCTGGTCCGGGCCTGCGGGGAGCTTCCGGAGGCGGTGGATGGTGCGTTACGGACACTGGATCTCTCCATCCTGGCCCGGTACGCCCTGGATCTTTCATCGAAATTTCACCGTTTTTATCACACGTCCCCTCTTTTGCAGGAGACGGATGAATCGCTCTACCAGATGAGGCTTGCCGTCGTCCATCTCTTCATTCGGGTGCAGACCGAAACCCTGGCGCTCATGGGAATCGATGTACCGGAACGTATGTAGCACGTTTCATGATCTTGTCAGATTCTGTATAATACTTTTTTATCAATCCAGGAGGGATGATCCATGAAAAAAAGTTTCCTGCTGTTGGCAATGATTCTCTTCGCATCGTTTATTCTTGTGGCGGATGAGGCGGAACTGAAACTGACCGGTGTCCACTGTCCTGTGGGAGCCGCCAAGGTGGAAAAGGCTCTGAAGGCGGTCAAAGGCGTTGCTGACGTTAAAATCAATATTGAAAACGCTGTCGCCAAGGTGATCTACGATGGAAAGATCGTCAAGCCCGAAGATATGGTGGCTGCGGTGAAGACGACAGGCTACTCCGCAGAAATGGCCGCCGGGGAAAAGGCCCATGCCTGTCCGACCATTGGGGTTCAGGCTGTGGATGAGTTTCACCTTGTCCTCCACGGAATGCATGAAGCGATGAACGAAGGCAACCTGGACGGGTTGAAAAAAGACATCGATGCGATGAAAGGTAAGAGAGATGCCCTCCTCAAACACTGTCAGAAGGCTGTGGAAGAGGCGCCCTGCCCGGAGTCCAGGGCTCAAGCGAAAATGATGGCCGATATGGCTGAAGGCGTTTCCAAAAGTGTGGATAACCTTGAAAAAGCACTTCAGTCAGGGACGAAGGAAGAGGTGACAAAGGCCTTCGATGCGGTTCACGAAAATTTTTATAAGATTCTTGACCAGATCGGCTCCTAGGTAAGTGAGGCCTCTTTCTGATCCTGAACTGTAGATCATTACGCTGCCAACAACCGTGCCCGCCTTTCCTTACAGGCGGGCATTGCTTTATCAGGACCGCATGCTCAGGGTTCTTTTTTCTTGTTCTTCTGGTTAGCTGTGGAGCCGACCTCTCTTCCATCCGAAACCTTGATCGGGGAAAAGGCCGCTGCATTGTTGTCTTTGGAGACAGCATCACGGCGGGGTACGGTGTCGAATCCGATCAATCCTTTCCCGTACTCCTGGAACCGTTGGTTGAAGTTCCGGTTGTCGCCAGGGGGCGAAACGGAGACACTACAATTCTTGCCCGTGATCGAATCGAACAAGCCATGGCGGACGACCCCTGGATTGTCCTGGTGGAACTTGGTGGAAACGATTTTCTGAAGGGTGTCGCAAAAGAGAGGACCGAGAAGGAACTGAAGGGCATTGTAACCGCGTTTCAGGATGGGGGGGCCATTGTGGTTCTTCTGGGGATGGATCTCGGGCTCTTCACCGATGAATATGGAGAGATCTATACCCGCGTGGCAGAGGATGCGGGTGCCTTTCTGATCCCCTCGATCAATAGGGGGATCCTGGATAAAGGCGCATATCGCCAGGAGGACCGGATCCATCCCAACGCGGCAGGCCACAGGAAGCTGGCGGAACGACTGGCGGATGAACTGAAACCGATTCTCTTGAGAGCCAATCGACCGCCTGGCCTTTAACAGGATGTAACGGCTTATGGGTCTTCGTGATACCATTTCTCCGTGACGGCTTCCCCGGTGATGGATAACCCGATTTCAACCGGTCATTTTTCCATCAAGAAAATACGGCATTTTTTCACTTTCCTTCTGGCCGCCATTCCCATAGCTGTTATTTTCGGGTACTTTTACTTTCATCTGGTTTTCGGGATCTTTCTGATCTTCCTGCTCTTCATGGTGCACCCGGAGACTCCGGTTCCCCTTCTGGCGCGACCCTGGGTTCTGCTTGGAGGCACAGGATTTGTCGCTGCACTTTTCTTCCCGTGTTTTTCCCTGGCTCTCCTGATCAGCCATTTCTACCCGCCGCTCCCTTACAACCGGTTCTGGCCCGTTTTACACAAACTATGGACTGAGTGGTTCATTCTGATTTCCGCGTCGGCTGCGGTCCTCTGGGCAATTGTAAGATCGATCCGGGAAGTGAGCTGGATCCTCCAGGAAATCAGGCAGGTGGATAATCTTCCCGGAAGCAAGGCGAGGTCCGTCACTCCTGGTCTGGCCGAAATGTCGGGTACAGCCAGGTCTCTGGACGCGGAAGGTTCGGGAATCCATCCCCTCCTTCGGCTCATAGAGGCGGACAGGCTGTCCCGGACGAGAGTCGCCGGGGTTCCCTTCTATCTGGAGGATGAGACGGGGAGAATTCTTGTTGATCCCGGGAAGGCTCAGCCGGGGTCCGCCTGGGCTTTTATCCTTGGATTTCGATGCCACGACATCATTCTCACACGCCATCGGATAGCAGGTTCCTGGTTTTCGCCTTCCATCCGGGAGTTACGTCCTGGAGATCCCGTTTACATCGTTGGATCGGTACAGCTTCGCGAGGATTCTCCCCAAGATGCCAGGGGTCCGGAAGCCCTTGTCATTCGTCCCCTGGTGGAGGAGCGCCAGGACTTCTTCTGGAAGATTTTTCACAGATACCTTTCGGATGAGCACCCCTTCAGTCATCGTTTTCAGCATGTTTTTTTTCTCTCCGACACGGTGGAGATTACCGCGAGAAAGCTTCTTATCCGCCATTTGGTTGCAAGCCTGATCATCGCTCTGGTGTGGATCGTGCCGGCGCTCTGGGTTCTGATTAACCACTGGATACGATACCCCGGTTTGTGAACTGAATAGATGGAAGGCCGTATACTACTGTCGAGGGATCAGGAGGACTTATGAAACGTTTATGGATTTCTGTCGTCACGATTCTATTCGCAATGGTTATGTGGGGTGGCGGGTTCCACATGAAGTTTCAGGAACATCGGGACGGGTACTACCACCATGGAACGATGGATCCCGCGGTCGATCGCGAATATGATCTATGGTTTTCTGATGGAAAGATCGCTCTTTCTTCTGAGAATTTCAGAATTCTTCTGGATGGAAAAGGCCACACGATTCGATTCCTGAATCTTGAGGGATCTTCCTATGTTGAATCGACGCTGCCCCTGAACCTGGCGGGTATGGCCGAGGAATCTCTGGCTCAGCGCCTCGCCATGTTTCCTGTCCACGGTGTCGTAAAGCCTACAGAAGAAAAAAAGATCATCCAGGGTGTTTCCTGCAGGGGATTTGATCAGGAATCCTGGATCGAATATCAGGGAGAACGGTACTACGAGACGGAGACACGAACGTGGGTGGCAGATCAACCTTTTCAGGACTGGGATCGCTATCTCCCGCTGGTAATCGATCTCCTTAAACTTGAAAATCCGGATGAAGAATTCCTGAAGGCTCAAATCGCTATGGGAGGGTTGGCTGTGGCCACGGAATCGGTCCGTTATGCGGATGCAAAGGCCATCCGGTCCTCTACGACCCTGCTCCTGGCGGAAGAAGCGGAAATTCCTGCCGAACTGTTTGCAATTCCAGAAGGATTTGAAAAAAAGGCGACCTTAACGCGGCAGGACCTGCCGTAGTATGAGAAAGAATCTGGCGTCAGGGAGGATACCATGAGTGAAGAAAGAAAATCGACCAATCGCCGAACCTTTATTCGGATGGGTGTTGCAGGTGTTGCAGGACTCTCTGCCGGAGCGTTGAAGGGACAGGAACCTGAAAAAAAGACGCCGTCCGGTAAAGAAGAGACGAATCCGCATCCGATCCCGCGGCGGAAGCTTGGAAGGACTGGAATTGAAGTACCCATTCTGAGCATGGGTGCCCAGGCGGAAGATCCGGCGGTCTATCGGGCTGCAGCAAAGGCCGGAATTACGCACTTTGACACGGCTGAAACCTATAATCGCGGGCAACATGAGGAGATGTTGGCCGAAGCCATGAAAGACTTCCCCCGGGAGCAGCTTCTCATCGGAACCAAGGTGTACATGCACGCAGATCAGAAAACGGGTCTCTATCCGAAAAATCTCTCCATCTCTTCCTTTTATGAGAAATTTGAAGGCAGTCTGAAGCGGCTCAAGATGGACTATGTCGACATCCTTTATATTCACAGCGTGACTTCCGCGGGAGGAGTCTCCTGCGCACCCCTCATGGAAGCCCTTGTGAAGCTGAAAAAAGAAGGGAAGACGCGTGCGATCGGATTGTCGACCCACACGAATGAAGCCCAGGTGATCGACGCCGCGAGGGAGGCAAAGGTATACGAGGTAATTCTCACGTCTTACAACTTTCTCCAGCCCCATTCAGCGGAGATGCAGCGCGCCATAGAACAGGGTGCGAAGGCTGGAATTGGATTTGTGGCAATGAAAACGCAGGCCGGTGTCTTCTATGACCGGGAGAGAAAAGAACCCATCCCGATGAAAGCGGCCTTGAAATGGGCTCTTTCCAATCCCCATATTGCGACGGCCATCGCCGGGTTCACGACCTTTGATCAGCTTGAGGAAGATCTCGCCGCTGTCCAGGATCTTTCGCTTTCTGCCGAGGAAAAGAAGGGCCTCCGTCTGGTCGAAGGAAAGGCCGGTCTCTATTGCTCTCAGTGCCGTCAATGTCTGGATCAGTGTCCTCACAGCCTGTCCATTCCTGACTACATGAGGGCCTACATGTATGCCTATGGCTACCGCAATCTCTCAAAAGCCTATCAAACCCTTTCCGAATTCAAGGGAAAAGCGGTTCCCTGCACAGAGTGCCCATCGTGCACGGTCACATGCGCGAAGCAATTCGATGTAAAAATGAAAGTTCTCGATGTGGCCAGGATTTCAAATATTCCGGAGGATATCCTTACCTGAACCTCCAGGTCAGGAAGGTCCTCCAAAGGGCCGGCGGTGCTGACGGCCTTCGATCGATACCAGGGAACAGTCGATTTCAGTTGTAGCATCAGCGGCCACAACAATATTTTCGATCGTTAAGGGTGCATACCCTTCCGCCCTGCATGTCATGGAGTAGATGCCCGGTTGAAGGATTCGATGGAAGTCTCCCAGCCGTGGATCGGTCGGGACAGCCTTATAGGCATGGGGGACTGCGGTGTAGGTCGATTCTGTCGCCGTCACCTCCACCCGGCCATCCAGGGCCTGTCCCGTGGCGTTATCGGTCATCCGACCGGATACACCCTGGAAGCTTTTCAAGATGTAATTGATGGTGGCCTGGCGGTGCTGTTCGGTATAGAAGGGGATTTGGTTTGAGTTGGGCCACTTGGTGGTAGTGACTTCGACCGTCGTGTCCAGGTCTCCCCATTCGGAATAGGACCAGTCGTTGGTGTCCCCCCGTGTGATGTACCATTCCGCACCGTTGGTGAACCAGAATCCATAGGTTGTAACATCCCGTTCATACGCTTCTGCAAGTCCGTGCTCCGAAGGGTCTGCTCTGCCCCATGGACCGCCGGACCGGGAAGAAAAGAAGATGGGTTCATCCGTTGTGGCCGCGGGCGTGTAATTGTAGACCGAGTTGAACAGGGTCGCCCCGGAATGGAATGAAATGGAGGTTGTAAACCGATGTCCAAGCACCTCCGTGAGATCCCTGATTGCCCGGGTCTCGGACTCTGTGAAGGGCTGGTTGTAGGGCTCGTCATTCCCGTTTGGTCCCCGAAAATTACGGTTGAGGTCAATCCCCCGGCTGTTGAAACGGCTCTGCGCGGCCAGACCCCAGGGGTTGACAAGGGGCACGAACCAGACTTCGGCGCCCTGGACAATCTGTGTGGCCTCCGCATCGGTTCCGTAGTTCTCCACGATCCAGTCCAGGACAGAACATGCAACCATCATCGAAGAAGTTTCATCGCCATGAATCGCCGCGATAATTCGGACCTCCGGTTCCACCTCATCCTGGTCCGGGTTGTCCGATACTTTTATGGCAAGAATGTCATACGCTCCATCCTGGGAATCACCAATGTCGTAGAGGCGGGTTATATCCGGATGCTGGACATGGAGATCAAGAAGGTGCTCCATGAGAGATCCTGTCGGAGGCGATTCTGTGTCGAATCGGGAAGGTGTGTAATAACAGGGCCATGGTGTTGTGGAGCAATACCCGGGAATCGCACGCTGCGCCCGTTCTTCGGTCATGATTTCCGTCAGGATTGTGTACGGAAGACCGGAATGCGTGAGTTTTTCCATCTCTTCAGGGCGAACGTAAACCCGAAATCGTGATCCCTCCCTTTTATCAATATTTAACTTCAGCCCGTACAGAGAGTCGATCTGCTGCTCTGTGTCAGTTCTGATCTCCACAAGCACGCGTTCCTGGAAAGTGTCGGAAAGGGCCCCGCGTGGCGTGCTGAGAAGTGCGATGGCAAGAACGAGTAGGAATTTGTTGTGAATCGGCATGGGATATCTATTGTACGATACTCGGTCCGGAAGGAGAACTACGTTTACATTCGCCACCCCATTCAGTACAATAACCGGACATCCCCTTGAGGGAAAGACTTCACCGAGGAGGGCTGAACCCCATGTTTCGATATCTTTCCATGCTGATGCTTATCGTTTCAATTCCTGCACTGATCTTTGGGTGTACAAATTTTTTAATCACACAGGGAGCTTCCGTGGATGGGTCGGTCATGATCTCCTATTCCGCAGATTCCCATGAATTCTATGGTGATCTTCTGATTCTTCCCGCGGGTGTGCATGGAGAGGGAACCATGGTTGATATTATCGAATGGGATTCCGGAAAATATCTGGGGCAGATTCCCCAGGCGCCCCGGACCTACAGCGTGGTCGGTCACATCAATGAGCACCAGGTCGCCATCGCGGAAACAACCTTTACCGGGCGGAGCGAACTCGAAGGACCCAGCGGGATCCTGGATTACGGAAGTTTAATGTTCCTTGCCCTGCAACGGGCAAAGACAGCCCGTGAAGCCATCGGTGTCATCACGAGCCTTGTGGATGAGTATGGTTACGCTTCCACGGGAGAATCTCTTTCCATTGCCGATAAAAATGAGGCATGGATCATGGAGATCATTGGGAAGGGCAAGGGAGAGAAGGGAGCTGTCTGGGTTGCTCGCAGAATCCCGGACGGGTTCATTTCGGCCCATGCCAACCAGTCCCGGATTCATCAGTTTCCTATGAATGATCCTGAAAACTGCGTCTACGCTCCGGATGTAATCGAATTTGCAAGGAAGAAGGGATATTTTGAAGGGAAGGATAAAGATTTTTCCTTCGCAGATGCTTACGCTCCGGCCGATTACGGCGCGCTCCGTTTTTGTGAGGCCAGAGTCTGGGCCATGTTCAACCGGGCTCGGCCCTCCGAGAAAATTTCATCGGATTATGTTCTGGCTGAAGAAGGTGCGACTCCGATGCCCCTGTGGATCAAACCCGATAAGAAACTTTCCGTTCATGATGTCATGGAGTTCATGAGAGACCATTTCGAAGGAACGGTTCTTGATATGACCAAAGATGTGGGTGCGGGTCCCTACAAGCTTCCCTACCGCTGGCGCCCGCTAACCTGGAAGGTCGATGATGTTGAATACTGCAACGAGAGAGCGACCTCCACACAGCAGACCGGGTTTTCCTTTGTGGCCCAGATGCGTTCCACCCTTCCCGATCCCATAGGTGGGATTATCTGGTTCGGGGTGGACGATACGTACAGTACAGTCTACGTGCCGATGTACTGCGGGATCACTCGGGCTCCCCACAGCTTCGCCCGTGGAACGGGTTCATTCCATGAGTTTTCCTGGGATGCGGCCTTCTGGGTGTTTAACTTTGTCTCCAACTATGCGTATGGTCGATACAGCGAGATGATCCAGGACATTCAGAAGGTCCAGCGGGAGCTGGAAGGGTCGTTTCTTGCCGAAGTCCCGGAGATCGATCGGGCAGCTCTGAATCTTTACAAAGACGCTCCCCGTCGTGCCAGGGATTACCTTACGGAATACTCCGCACGCAGGGGGGACGAAGTGACAGCGAGGTGGAAAAAACTGGGAGAATTCCTGATTTACAAGTATCTCGATGGAAACCTGAAGGATGCCCAGGGACATGTTACCCACCCCGGCTACCCTGAAGACTGGTACAAAAGAGTCGTGCAGGATACGGGTGACCATTTCAAGATGAAGAAGCTACCCGGAGAAGAACCGACCCACTGAGCTGGTATCACGACCTTCCTGTTTTTCCATGATATGATGGAAGAGTCAGGAGGGCGCATGGAGCATCTGTCAGCTGAGGAAAAGAAGATCCTTCATGTATTCGGGTCCCATTCTCCCGTCTCTGGATATGGAATCACCTATGAGGCGTTCCTGGTGGAGATCGACAGCCTTTCTCCCCAGAGCATAAATGGAGCGATTCACAACCTGGTGAAAAGAAATTTCATTTATGAACAGGAGGAATCGGGGCGCAGGCTCTTTCATCTGGCCCCGAAAGGACAATCCTATCTCGACTTGCGACCGGAGTCGGAATCTTCGTAGAACGGGTCAGCGATCCCGGTATTTTTCTCGAATCGTATTCAGGACTTCGAGAGCTTCTTCCCGCGTGGCAATATCCCCTTCCACCTGCCGCCGAACGATACTGTCCAGAATTTTTCCGATATCAGGGCCGGGAACCATTCCAAGAACATTCATCACATCCTCACCTGAGACCAGCTTTTTCGGCTCAATGATCTCGTCATGGTGCCGGTTGAAAAGCTCCAGGATCTCCTTGGAACAATGAAGCGCCGTCTCGTCTTGCCCCCGACTGAAACGATCGGCAAGGTAATGGAGAATCAGGATCGGTAAATCCGATCCCATTCTGTGAATGAGCCTCCGCACACCTCTTTCCGGACATCCCGCGAGAAGAAGCTGAGTGGGGCGAAGATGGTTCCGGATAATTCGGCCCACACGCTCCGTGCGTGCGCGGGACCACCGTAATCTACGGGAAAGACTCTCCATGATGGCCACGGAAACTTTTTCATGATTGTAAAAATGAACTTCATCCTCGTCATCCACTGTCCGGCATGCGGGCTTTCCAATATCGTGCAGAAGGAGAGAACTCATCAGGACCACCCTGTCTTCTCCGGTCGGGACAGTCGGGAAAAGTGGCTTTACTCGTTCCGTAACATCTTCCACCATATTGAGACAGGCCAATGTGTGGGTAAATACATCATCCGGATGGTAGGTGTTCTGAATAACCCCTTTGAGGGAGGAGAGCTCGGGAAGAACTTCCGCTAGAAGTCCGGTTTCGTCCAGAAGAAGAAAGCCTTCATAAGGAAAGGAACTTTCTAAAATAGCATCCAGTTCCATTGTGACTCTCTCTCCCGGCATTCGGGATAAGAAGTGACGGTTTTCCGTCAGAGCACCGAAGGTCGCCCGATCCAGGGCAAAACCGGGCAGGGTAACTTTGAATCGAATGGCTCTCAACAGGCGGACAGGATCTTCTTCGAAGGTTGTCAGAGAAAGCGTTCGAATCAGTTTCCGTTTCAGGTCGTCCTGGCCATTGGTCGGATCGATCCATTCATCATTCAAAATGTCGTAGTAAACAGCATTGATTGAAAAGTCACGTCGCCAGGCATCTTCCTCCACGGTCATCCGCTTCAACTCCCAGACATCCATCGTAGTGCCGGAAAGGGGAAGCCGGTAGGTCATGAAGGAAGCCTTTCCCATGGTCACGACTCTGGTTTTTAGTTTTTGCCCCAGCCGATGAATCCACTGAGAGATATCGCCGGATACGGCGATATCGATGTCTTTGATGTCTCGTCGAAGGAAGATGTCCCGGACCGTACCTCCCACGAGGTACATCTGCCGTTCCGTGCTTCGGGCCAGATCGGCGGCTTCCCTCAGACAGGGCAGAGAAAGGAGTTCATTCAGCTTCATGGCAGGGTAATTCCAGTGTGAAGGTTGTCCCATTCTCTGTATCGCTTGTTACGACGATCTCGCCCCCCAGGACTTCAACAATGGACTTTGCCAGAGCCAATCCCAGGCCGTGTCTTCCATCTCGTGAGGAAGTTTGAAGAAAGGGAATAAACAGTGTCTTCAGCCGTTCCTCACTCAGGGGAGGGCCCGGATTGTGTACGTGAATCTGGACCCTGTCTCCTTGATCCTCCACCGTCAGAGATACGTCAGACTTTTTGGGGCAGGCATGGATGGCGTTGATGATCAATGTGTCAAGAACCTGATTGACACGTGCCCTGTCGGAGTCGATCCAGATCTTGTCAGGACAATGAACCGCGAATCCGATTTGATGCTTTTTGATCAGGGGGCGAACCATTCCGTCCAGTTCCGAGATGAGATCGTGCAGATCGAAGCGTTCTTTGCGTCCGGGAATCTGCCTGGACTGAAGGCCGGAAAGCTCCAGGAGATCATTGATCAGCCCTTCCATTCGAAGAATTGATTGCCAGGCTGGCTGAAGGAGTTCATCCGTTTGAGGCGGGAGTTTCGCGTGAAAGTCCGTCATCAGGGTCTCGAGGCAGGCTTTCAGCGTGGAAATCGGAGTTTTGATTTGATGGGCGGCGGCGGAAATGAAGGTATACCGGAATCCCCGCTCTTCCTCCAGCTGAGTGTTCACTCTCGAAAGTTCCTGGATCTGGCGGTTCAACTCCCTTCGGAGGTGTTCCTCTCTCTCTTTGGAAGCCATAAACGCCCGCAGATCACGGGCAATTCCCATCATGGCGACGATGCTTCCCTGTTCGTCAGAGATAGAGTGGACCTGAATTTCCACGGGGATCAGCCCCGATTTTCTTGTTTCAAAATGCCCGATTCGGGGGAGGAGTTCCTCCCCTTTGAGAAGTCGCTCAATCCGTTTTTCGGACAGAGCCCGTTCTTCATGGGGGATGATTCCCGAGAAACTTCGAGCAAGAAATTCCTGTTCCGTATATCCCGTCACGTCACAAAGTGCCTTATTGACTGCGAGAAATCGTCCGTCTGAATCGATGATGTAGACATAGTTTGGCGCGTCCCAGATCAGTTTCCGCAAGGTATTCTTGAACTGGTTCAAAAAGTAATTCAGGCTTTCATCCGGATTCTGGTAGGTCACGATGGAAATCACCCTGTCGGAGTGGAGCGGGTCGGCCATGACCGTAGCCAGCAAGCGAATTCGGGATCCTCGTTCATCCAGCATGGTGATGGTCTGCTGACTGATATTTCCCGGCTCTCCTCCAAGTCCTGCCAGAAGATCGAGCACTTTCATGTGGTCCTGCGGGTCCAGGAAATGTGTGACACGCTTCCCCATCACATCCTGAATCCGGTATCCCAGTTTTTCGGTAAAGTTTCCACCGACCTCAATAATCGTTCCCGATGTGGACAGGATGGCATACCCGTTGGAGGCCTTCCTGATCAGATTCATGACGGAAGCATAGAGTGTCGCGATCGTCTGGCGAGCCACGGGGGAGGCCACCTGGACGGGAAATACCTGGCTGAAGAGATTTGCCACCAGGGGCAGAATCGCCTCTTCCGCGCCTGTCATTTTTTCGTGACGGGATTTTGATTTCAGAGAAAGGGCTCCCCAGCAGGTCACATTGTTGTGGAGAGGCTGGACGTAGAGCGACACAAACCCGGTGGAAGCAAGCCGATCCCTGCTGTCTTTCAAAAAAACATCCTGGCTGACTCTGGGAACAAAGATGGGATTACGTTCTGTTCGCGCAGCCTGCAGCTCGGGGTATCTTGTCAGGTTCAGTTGAGCCTGCCAGTCCATGGGTGCATCGGATGAAAGCCATGCCTCAACGGAGCGGTCATCGGGAAGAAATCGGTATAAAGTCACTCGATCCCAGCCGAATCGCTTTCCCAGGATGACAAGACAGGCCTGGATCGATTTTCTGCGCTCCATGGCTGAGGTGAGTTGATCCAGGATCTCAAACAGGATTTTTAATTGCGGGCCTGTCAGGTTTCCCATGTTCCGGGAATCGGGACACACCTTTCCCCGGCGCCGACTGACACGCGAAACACCTTTACCGGAGGAAGGATTTTCAGCCTTCATGCAATCATGATAGATCCACATCGGTGAAAGGTCAAGAAAAGTCCGCGAGAAGAAGAAAACGGAGATATCTTGGGCAAGACCGCCGCCCTGTGATACCATGACCCGATGCGCAGATTTAATCGTACACTTTCTCTTGAGATCGATTTGGGTTCCATGCCCCCGTGGAATTTCGGCCGGTAGTGAAAATCGCATTAACAAAGGGGAGGATTCATGGCTCGAGGGCCAGAGCGCATTTCCTTCTCTGGGGTATTCTGGCTTTACTTTCTATCCTGATGATTTCAGCCTCATCTGTTCAAAAGAAGGAAAAGTTGGATGACAGCACCGATGTCTATCTCACCGCTTCCCAGGAAATTTTTCTCAAAGTGACTCCCCATCGAGGCGATGGTTATTATCATATTTCCCAGAGATATACGGGCAGCAAGGCGAATGCGGTTGCGATTAAGAAACTGAATGGAGACCGGAAACAGGTTCTTCGAGGATTTTCCCTTACCATTCCCTTTGATCTGCTCTCAGACGTGTGGAAAGCCAGCGCCCTCAAAGCTCTGTATCCGGGGGATCGGCGTGTCCAGCGGGGTTGGAGTCATGAGGTTTTGAATGAAAGCCTCTGGAGAATTGCGGAATGGTTTACGGGAGATGGCAAGAATTACAAATTGCTCCGTGAATTTAACGAACTCGCAACCCTGAACACAAAGCCGGGTCAGACAATCGTAATCCCCAATGCCCTTCTGATCCGGTCTCTCCGGGGTGTTGCCCTTCCGCAGGAAAGCCAGGATCTGGAATACAAAGACCAATATGCCCTTTACAAGTTGAAGAAGGGAGAGGCTCTTTATACTTCCGTTGTTGTGCGGTTTACCGGGAACGTGAGCGCCCAGGATGTCAACGAATTGGCGATGGAATACGCCAGGGAATCGGGCATCACCGACGTTACCAGGATTCCCGTTGGGTACCCAATCCGTATCCCCTATGATGACTTACTTCCTCAATACCTTCCCGAAGACCATCCAAGGAGACTGGAATGGGAAGAAAAGATTCTGGAAACCGCAGACATCGCCACTAAGATTCAGGCGGCGGATCTGACCGGGATTCACGTTATTCTGGATTCGGGGCACGGGGGCGTCGATACCGGAGCCATTGTCGGTGGAGTCTGGGAAAGCACCTATGCCTACGATATCCTATGCAGAATTAAAAATCTTCTTGAGTCCAACACTGCGGCAAAAGTGTATCCGACTATTCTGGATGAGAAACGCAAATACACGATTCCGGACAGTGACCGGCTTTCTCAGCACAAAGAGCAGGTTCTTCTTACAAAACCCCGATACAGGCTGGGTAATGTCAAGACGGGAGTCAATCTGCGGTGGTATCTGGCCAATGATATTTATCGGACCATTGTGAAAGAGGGTGGAGATCCGGAGAAAGTCGTCTTCCTTTCCATCCATGCGGATGCCCTTCACCCCACGATTCGGGGAGCGACGGCTTACATTCCGGGTGCGAATTACTATGATGGCTCCTGGGGCAAAGGTTCGGGTTCCTATGCCCAATATGACGAGGTGAAGCGGGCCAGCTCCGTTTCGCTCAGCCGGGACGAACGGCTGAAATACGAAGCACTCTCCAGGGCCTTTTCCCGGTATCTCGTTGAAAACTTTACCCGTTCAGATCTCGCCGTACATAAATACGGCCCCATCCGGGAAAGTATCGTGCGCCGGAGAAGACAGTGGGTTCCTGCGGTAATCCGGTATAACCTGGTTCCCACAAGAATTCTTTTTGAGATCTGCAACCTGAATAATGAAGATGATCGAAAGCTTCTGCTAACCAGTGATTTTAGACAGGCCGTGGCTGAGGCCATTGTGAAGTCCATTATGGACTACTACGGAGTCGTTCCGGATTCCGAAAAACTCCTTGCCCTGTCCGCTTCCTCGTGATACGATTCACAAGGACAATTTAAACCCTGGAGGTAGGTTATGAAGGTACTCATCTGTGATCCTGTCGATGACAAAGCGATCGCTCGCATGCGTGATGCGGGTCTGGACGTAACAGTAAAAACCGGAATGACCCCGGAAGAGCTACTGCCCGCCCTTTCCGGTTTTGAGGCTGTCGTGGTTCGAAGCGCCACAAAGATCAGGAAAGACGCCATCGATGCTGCGGACGCACTGAAGGTCGTAGTCCGGGGCGGGGTGGGAGTTGACAATATCGACGTGGCCTATGCCAGGGAAAAAGGCGTGGAAGTACGGAACACGCCTGCTGCTTCCTCGGATTCTGTCGCGGAGCTGGCCGTGGGGATGATGTTCGCCCTGGCCCGGCAGATCGGAGCTGCGGATCGATCCATGAGAGAGGAGAAATGGGAGAAGAAGAAATTCAAAGGGATCGAGCTTTCGGGAAAGACTCTTGGCGTGATCGGGATCGGCCGTATCGGGCTTGCTTCCGCCCGTCGTGCTCACGCCCTGGGTATGTCTGTCGTGGCATATGACGCCTTCATCAACCAGGTCAGTGAACCCTTTGTTTCGATGGTTTCTCTCGAAGAACTTCTGGAACGGTCTCACTTTATCACCCTGCATATTCCCTTTGATCCGACAACCGGTGCGGTTCTCGGTGCGGCCGAGTTTTCCAAAATGAAGGACGGTGTCTATATTATCAACTGTGCCCGCGGCGGAGTGGTTGATGAACCTGCACTTCTGGAAGCCCTGAACAGCGGAAAGGTTGCCGGTGCCGGAATCGATGTGTACGCCAAAGAACCAACGGAAAACTGGAATCTGGTCAAGCATCCTTCCGTAATCTGTACACCTCACATCGGCGCCTCAACCAGGGAGGGACAGGCCCGTGTGGGTGGAGAAGTGGCCGATATCCTGATCGAGTACGCCGGGAGAAGTTAAACTCGCCCGGACCAGGGTGTTCCTGTAAAAAGAGCCCATACCTCCGCATAGGTCAGGGGTGCCGATTGCATCCCTGGTGGTAGAATGTCGCGTATGGCCGAATTTTTCCACTTCAAGAGTCAGGCTGCTGTATGAGATGGGTCTTACCCCGGGGGTGGATAGAGTTCGATCAGCGGGTCGTCATCATTTTTATCTGGACGATTCTCGTCCACAGTCTCTTTCTCCTGGGTAACATCGATCTTCATGCTCCGTTCAGTGCCTTTCTCTACGGAGACAACCCGGTCTATCTGGCTCAGGCCCAGGGCCTTCTGGGGGGAATGCCCTTCGATGCAGGGTTGCCCTTTCATCCCCCTTTTACGGCATGGATCTGTCTGCCTGCCCTGATTCTCTTTCAGGGGGGAAAAGCCTTTATCGCATCCAAGTTCATCATGGTTCTGCTAAACGCCGGTACGATGGCCGGCCTATACAGGCTACTACACAAAATCCCCATGACATTTCTCATCTTTCTTCTCTTGCCTCTGAACTTTGGTGAACTAATTCTCTCCTCCGCCGTTTCCAGCGAAGTCCCTTACCGGTTTCTTCTCGTGATCCTCTTTCTCCTGGGAGGAAGGCTCCCCATCATCGGGGGAGTGCTTCATGGCCTCGCGCTCCAGTGCCGTGCAGAACATATTCTTCCCGTAGTTCTTCTCCTGCTCCTGGGATTCTCCAGGAAATCGTGGAGTCGCTTTACCCTGGTCAGCCTGATCGGGTTTCTTCTGCCTACGCTCCCCATGACGATGCTGAACGCAGGGAAAATACGCGCTTATAATCACGAACATGCCTCTACTATGGCAGAGCCGCTCCCGGAAATAGTTCCAGCTTCTCTCTATGGGCCGGTTAATTTTGCCCTTGCACAGTCGTCCAGGGATATTTATTTTTCAAGAGAGGTGCTTCCTCCCGATACGATGGGAGGAGAATCTCTGGATCCGCGACAGCCTGTTCATAACCGGTACATGATTCATGGGTACCGAGCAGGGTTGAATGCCATCTTCGAACACCCGGGACAAGCGTTTATCAAGGCACTTCGAAAGGGGATATACTCTTTACAGGCATTCAGTTATGGTTGGACATGGCGAGATCTACCCGGTAAAGGAGAGTGGCCCCGTCAGCCTGTGGATATGGTTCAGTCCAATCATCTTATCTTTACCCTCCTTTCCCTCCTTATGACCGCGGTTGGAGTACGATCCCTTCGTAAGGAAAGGTATCTTCTGGGCTGGATCTTTGCTCTGGTGGCCTATCGGCTTGTTGTGAATATGGCCTTTTTCCCCTACCTCCGCGGCATGATGATCGCGGCTCCCGCGGTCTATTACCTTCAGCTTCAGGGGTGGTCGTCTCTGTTTGGACGATGGAAAACGAAGATTCTTACGTTCATCCTGTTTTTACTCGCTTCATTCCACATCATGACTGCTCCGCTGAAACGTGAGTATGCTGTGCGGGGTGTTGTGGATGAAAAGGGTGCGATCATCCATGATGAATATCTGGAAGTAATATTTAGCGGGTACGTCAAGGATCAATGAAATCCGAGAGCAGGATCATCGGTCTGCGTCCGGATACTCGTTTATTCTGCATAGATCTTACAGTAAATCTTTTTTATGATACTGAAATTCATTATGGATAATATGAAATAATCCTTAAGAAAAGGGGTTTACTCCGCAGGATGAAGAGATTTATTATAGAAAACCAGAATGATTTTGACATTTATATCTTGAATCGTGTATATAAATTATAGTGATATTTGCTGATATAGTATTAAACGTCTCGGAGGGGTTGTTTTTCCATTAAAAAGCAGCTTTTTGCGAGGTGAACTGATCTGGCTGTACTGAAATTTTACCTGGAGGGTGCATCATGCAAAGAGATTCTTTTATGAGGCAATGGTTATTCATTGTCATGGTTCTGGTTTTTTCGCTTTCAGCTTACCCTTTTAGAACGAAGGAAATGAAGTCAGCACTGGACGCAATGACCTATATTGCACCAGAGTTGCGGGTCAGTGAAACCGGGGAAGATTATGAGGAAATAAGAGAAACTTTTGCAACGTCGAATGCTGTTCAACAATTTCTCAATGCTAACGGAGGAGAATGGCGTGCCTACATCGATTTGCGCCGCGGAGTTCCCTCACTCCTCGAAGGGAAAGGGATACCCTTTTTGCCCGGCCTCTCGAACAATCTCTCCTGGAATTCATTTGGGGCTGACTGTTCTTCGATCCAGTGCATTCCCAAGGAAAAAGTCGAAACCCTCGCGCGCAATTTTTTGGAGCAGTACCAGGGTCTCTTCCCGGTCAGACAGGATGAGCTGGTTTTAGATCCGGATGGTACCGTTCCAGTCTGGGAATCGATCTACCTGATCCGCTTTCAATGGGTTATGGACGGGATCCCTGTAGAACGCGCTTCCATCTATTTCATTATCAACAATGGAGGTTTGATTCAGATTTCCTCCAAGAGGATTGCACCTATCTATCTGAACACTACGCCCACGCTCACAAAACAGGATGCCTGGCTGATTCTGGATCGTTATCTGGGAAAAAACTCTGTTACAAATGACGATGTAATTCTCGATGCCGGGTCGCTTTCGATCATTCCAACAACAAAAAAGGGGATGGATACCTTCAAATATTCAGGAACGATCGGATCCATGGCCGACTATCGTCTGGTCTATAAAATTGCGTTTCGCAGGTCCGGACTGGATGGAACCTGGGAAGCTTCGATCGATGCTCACAGTGGAGAATTGCTCCGATTTGTTGACATCAATCGGTATGGAAGAATTCACGGAGGGGCCAAGACTTCGGACGGTGTCCCCATGGATGAAGACCGGCCCTTTCCTTTTGCCGATACGGGTCTGGCTTCCCCGAACCAATATTCGGATGCGCAGGGAAACTTTTCCGGTGACAACGCCACTTCTACCCTGACCGGGAAATATTGCACGATCGCCGATGCCTGCGGTTCGATCAGTAATACCACAACCACAGGTGACATGGATTTTATTACGGATCCTTCGGATGAATCGGTGACAGACTGTTCGGTACCCCCGGGCAACACTGGCGGTTTGGGAAATACTAAATCCGCTAGAACCCAGTTTTTCAATTTAACCGCAATTAATTTAAAAGCGCAGATCTACAATCCATCCAACACCTGGCTTACCAGCAGTTCCATTACAGCAGAAACTAATGACGGCACAGATTGCAATGCGTACTCAAGCGGCTCATTAGTTCATTTTTACAAACGAATCGCAGGTAGTTGCAATAATCTGGGAGAAATTCCCGGCGTATCGATGCATGAATGGTCACACAGCTATGATAATTATGACGGGTCGGGTGGCGACTCTCCGCCGCTTGAAACCTATGGAGACTTCGCGGCGATTGTACAGACCCACAACTCCTGCACAGGTGCAGGATTCCTGATCGGGGTCAACTGTCATGGGTATGGGGATGCCTGTACAGACTGCACCGGTGTCCGGGATTGTGACTGGGCTAAACATGCTTCCAACACACCGTGGACTGTTTCCAACAATGCCGACAATGGAGGCACGGTCTGGGATTCCTGCGGGACGGGGAGCTACCAGGGTCCGTGCGGTTGGGAGGACCATTGCGAATCCGGAATTTCGACACAGGCGTTGTGGGATTTCGTCTATCGGGACCTGCCGACGTACAGCGGCATGGATTTAACTTCAGCCTGGATGCTGGAAGACCGTCTATGGTTTACGGGGGTCATTACCCTCGATGATATGTACACCTGTACCGGTTCCTCCTCAAGTGGATGTACCGGGAACACGCTATACAACGTTATGCGTGCTCTGGATGATGACAATTCCAATCTTAACGATGGAACACCTCATGCGCAGGCGATCTATCAATCCCTTGCCCGGCATCAGATTGCCTGCGGAGCAGCAGGAGATGCTGCAAACCAGAACTACAGTACCTGCCCAAGTCTGACTACACCGACGCTCAGCACTGCAGGTGGGAATAATTCTGTCACGCTTACCTGGACATCGGGTGGATCCAATGCCACCCGGTATTTCGTATACCGAAATGAATCAGATTGTGACGTAGCCTTCAACAGGATTGCGGTCGTTAATGCACCAACATTAACCTATGTGGACGATGCATGTGTGAACGGCTATACGTACTATTACCGAATTCAGGCTGCCACGAGCAATGACGCCTGTGTTAGTTCAAGCAGTAACTGCGCCACTGGTATCCCTGTTGAATGTACAGGATCTCCGATCCTGGACTCTTCCCTTTACAACTGCAGCTCAACGGTCATTGTTTCCATTGGTGATTCCAGTGCACCTTCTTCCCCCTTCACTGTCGATGCCTGGTCTACTTCAGATCCCACGCACAGAGCTGTGACGGTTTCAGGCGCTGGTTCGCCCTACACGGGATCCTTTACCATAACCAGCGGAGCTGGGGGACCTGGTGTTGTACACGTTGAACATGGTAATACTCTCTACGTGGAATACACCGATCCGGATAACTGTGGAAGCGGAACGCTGGCCGTTCAAGCGACGGCACTGATTGATTGTTCCGGTCCGATGATTTCCAACGTGAATGCCATCAATATTTCAGGTACGACGGCAGATATCGTATGGGACACGAACGAAAATTCGGACAGTGAAGTCACCTATGAAAACGCGACGCCTCCTGTATCCGGCTATGCCAGCGACTTTGCTCTCACGACTTCTCACTCCGTCCATCTGACCGGACTCAGCGAATGTACGCAGTACTATTTTTACGTCGAATCGACGGACCCGGCCGCGAACACCGCCATGGACAACAACAGCGGCAGTTACTACACGTTTAAAACGGTGAAGAACACGCAGCCAACCTATACGAACACGACGCAGGTACCCATTCCAGACAGCAACACCACAGGCGCGAGCTCGGTGATTAGCGTTCCCGATGACAAGGTGATCAGCGATGTCAATGTGACCGTCAATATTACCCATACCTATGATGGAGATCTGGAGATCCATCTCATTGCCCCGGACAACACGGACATTATCCTTTCCAATAACAGAGGAGGTAGTGGGGACAATTTCACCGACACGGTCTTTGATGACGAGGCGTCGACAGCGATTGCTTCGGGTGCAGCGCCCTTCACGGGAAGCTTTATCCCGGACCAGGCTTTGAGCACGTTTGACACGATGAGCGGTCTGGGGGACTGGACGTTGAAGGTCATTGATTCCGCGGGTGGCGATACGGGGACGATCGACAGCTGGTCGATCGAGTTCACCTTCCCCGCGGGCGTCTGCCCCGACTCGAACGGCTGGATCCAGCTGGACGACGTGGTATACGGCTGCAACAGTCCGATGGAGATCACGGTGCAGGACGCCGATCTTCTGGGAACGGGGACCCTGGGTGTAGAGGTTTTTTCCGACACCGAATCAACGCCGGAGACGGTGAGCCTTACGGAGAACCCGGCGAGTTCCGGGATCTTTGTGGGGACATTTGACACGACCAACGCGGCGCCGGCCGGGGGAGATGGGGCGGTCAGCATCTCCCATGGGGACACGATCACGGCGCGGTACATCGACGCCGATGACGGGTTGGGTGGCACCAACGTGCCGAAGACGGACACGGCATCGGCGGAATGCCAGCCGCCGGTGATCTCCAACGTGCTGATCAGTAATATTACGGGGAACAGTGCGGAAGTGACATGGGATACAGACAAGAACGCGGACAGCACAGTCGTCTATGAAGACGGGATGCCGCCTTCGGCCAGCACGGAGTTCGACGGGACGCTGGTTATGTCGCATTCAATCGTTCTGACCGGATTGACGTCATGTACGACATACTATCTGTACGTCCAGTCGGCGGATGTCTACGGAAGCACGGCAACCGATACCAACAGTGGAAGCTATTACAGCTTTACGACGATTCAGAATTCCAATCCGACCTATGCCTCCGCCGATGTTCCCAAGGCCATCAGTGACTACGCGACGGTCACCTCCACGATTGACGTACCGGACACGAAGGCAATTGTGGATATCAATGTGTTGATCAATATCACCCACACTTTCGACGGTGACCTGGACATTTTCCTGATCGCCCCGGACGATACGCGGGTGGAGCTGACGACGGACAATGGGAGCGGTGGGGACAACTTCGTCGACACGATCTTCGACCAGGAAGCCGCGACGAGCATCACGGCGGGAGCGGCACCGTTTACGGGTTCCTTCCGGCCGGAAGGCGACCTGTCAACCCTGTATACCAAGATGGCCAACGGAACCTGGACGCTGGAAATTTACGACGATGGAAGCGGGGACACGGGCACGTTAACGGGATGGAGCCTGATCTTCACCTTCCCTGGAGCTGCGTGCGGTCCCCATATGACCTACAGCACGCACGCTCTGGTGGCGGATACCTGCACGGGAACAGGAGGAGCGGTGGACGGAGTCTGGGACGCGGGAGAGCGGGTACAGTTCAGCGTGACGGTGGAGAATGACGGGACCGTGGACCTGACGAACGTGACCGCGACGGTCACCGCGGTTACCGCGGGAATGTCGATGGTGGATGGGTCCGCCTCGTTTGGCGCGATCGCCCGCGGTGCAACGGGACTCTCCCAGGGAGATCATGTGATGGTCCAGCTGCCTCCGGGGCTCTCCTGTGGGCAGATGGTGGATTTTTCCATCGAGATCACATCGGACCTGGGAACCACATGGACGGACACGTTCAGCCAGGAGCTCGGGTCCTACTCCGGAGGGACGGTTCCGATCTGGATTGATGACTTTGAAACAGACAGAGGCTGGACCTTCTCGAGCGCAGCGGGAGAGTGGGAGCGCGGGGCGCCTCAGGGACTCGGCGGTTCGGCGAATGGAGGATCGGGGAATTCCGATCCCTCCGCGGCGGTATCCGGCACGCGGGTACTGGGCAATGACCTCAGCGGTCAGGGGAGTTATTCGGGCAACTACGAGGACTCGATTACCACGGCCTCAACGGCGACCTCTCCGGCCATTAACTGTTCGGGATACAGCAACGTCCAGCTTTCCTTCCAGCGATGGCTTGGGGTTGAATCCTCCACCTTTGATCATGCCCGGGTACAGGTGTCCAATGATGGGACGAACTGGACAGAGGTCTACGGAAACCCCTCCAGCAGTTTCAGTGACTCAAGCTGGGGGTTGTTCACGTACGACATATCCGCGGTTGCGGATGACCAGGCTGCCGTTTATGTCCGATTCTCCATCAGCTCGGACGGCTCGGTTCGCTATTGCGGGTGGAATATTGATGATGTGACATTACTCGGAGACATTCCTCCGGTCTGCAACATGAACATCTGCACACCGGGGTCATCGGGCCCGACGCCGATTCCGGACGGGAGCGGCGGATCGACAGCCGTGATCGTTACCAAGGCGAATACCACGGGATCCCAGCTGACGGTAACATGGGACGACATGTGCTCCCCGGCCGAAGCGGACCTGATCATGGGGCCGTTGAGTTCGATTGCTTCGTACACGGTATCAGGATGGCAGTGCACGTTGGACAACCCGCATACCTGGGACATCGGATCAACAACCAATGTCTGGTTTGTCCTGGTGGGGGAGGACGGAAGCGGGACGGAAAGCAGCTGGGGAACATCTGCCAGCGGCCAGCGAAATGGTACGACCATGAGCGGTGTCTGCGGTCACAGTGCCAGGGATAATAACGGGACCTGCCCATAAGAGGTTTTACAATGATCATAACGGGGGCGGTAATCCGCCCCCGATTGTTTTTCCAGGAGGGCTTTAATGCGGGGACGATTGAAATTCTATGGTTGCGTACTATCATTGGTTCTGGCTTCACAGCTGTTTGGACAGGCCTTAATTCGAATCGAGCGGAAAACCCAGGAAGATCGAATTTTTCTTCTCGACCACACGGTTCCAATTATTGCGGAGTTTAACGAATCCTTTCTTGTACTGGGTGAGCCGACGGAACTCGTCGATCGAATTCAGTCGATGGGATTTGAAGTCAAGATGTTGGATCCCGATGTGAAAGGGTACACCTACTACCAGGTTGGACTTCGAAACGGCTGGGTACCGCAGGACCTGGAACTCTGTGGAGAAGCAATCCACTACGAGGAAAACTGGGCCATTGTAAGGCAGAAGGGAAAATCCAATGAAAAATGTTTTGAGTCCCCGTACCTCATGGTCGCTCCGATCCGTCTTTCGATCCTGAAACCCGCACGGCCCGCGCCTGCTGTAAGACGCTCGCCACCACAACCACGCGACGTGAAACCTCTTGTTCAGCAAATGGTAGGAGAGGCGACGTCGACCCTGATCAGCAACCAGTGGGATTTTATTATCGGGGGCCTCAACCAACCACCCGATTATGGAACTTATACGACTCGGAACTCAAACACCGCTGGATGCCAGACGGCCGTGGAGAACGTCGCTGCACGCTTTCGGGAGTACGGCCTCGATTGGGAACTCTTTGACTACGGGAGCTACCCTCCTGATGCCATCGGAACCCTTCCGGGGGTGGTGACTCCTGACAATGTCTTCATTGTCATTGGACACATTGACGACATGCCCTCTTCGGGTGCAGCCCCCGGCGCCAACGATAATGCAAGCGGTACGGCCACGGTCACCGCCCTGGCCGAAGTCATGTCCCGGTACCGATTTGAAAACACAGTTAAATTTCTTGCCGTAACCGGGGAAGAACAGGGACTCCATGGCAGTACGGCCTATTCCGATCGGGCATCCACGGAGGGCGAAGCCATTCAGGCAGTCCTGAATGCCGATATGACAGGCTGGGATGGGGGCAGACCCGCGACCGAAAATGTCAATATCAACTACAACGCCTCTTCCCTGTGGCTTGCCCAGGCCATGCAGCAGGCGGTCCAGGATTATGCCACGGGAAGCCCTGTAAACCTGATCAGCTGTTCCTCCCTTACGGCAAGTGACCATGCCCCGTTCTGGGCCGATGGATATTCAGCGATTTGCGGCATCACGAACAACGAGGGGTATTGCGTTTCGGGTGAACCCAGTTACCAGACTTACTACCACACAAGCAATGACACCAGGGCGAACTGTGGAGACCCGAACTTCTTTTATGGTGCCGTGAGGGCTTACCTCGCCACGCTGGCCGACCTGGCTGTGCCTGTCTGCAGGATTCCCGATCCTCCTCTTTCTCCTACAGCAGTCAAAAACGGTGACAATCGAATAGATCTAACCTGGACTTCTTCAGAATCCGGAGCGACGTTCGAAGTGTTCCGTAGTCCTGGGGGTTGTTCATCCGACAATCCATGGACCAAAATTGGCGAGACAGCTTCTACATCATTTAATGATATGGATGCTTCGGGTGGAGTGACGTATGGGTACAAGATTCGGGTTACTGATTCAACAGGTTTTTGTACTTCTAATCTTGGAGAATGTTCTGAGGGTATCACTACAGGTTCCTGCTATGAACCGATGGTGTTCAAGGGGATTCAAAGCGTGACCAACTCGGGGAGTGATCCATGCGCTCTGGATCTTGCCTGGGATGATGCAGTCTTATTTTGCGGAGGTTCCGTCTCTTATACCCTTTATCGATCCACAGTACCGGAATTTACTCCCGATCCTTCATCTTTGCTGATTTCCGGTATTCCCTTTACCTCGTTCCGGGATATGGATGATCTGGCGCATAATACGACCTATTACTATATTGTCCACGCAGTGGAATCCGTTAGTGGGACGGAGGATAACAATGTAGTCGAAATATCCGGAAGTCCCTATGGACCCGGTGGAGGAATTCAAACCCTCTTTTCCGATGGTTTTGAAACCGATACGGGCTGGACGGTCGCCGGATCGGGAGAATGGCAGAGAGGCACACCGCAGGGACTGGGTGGGGAGCACGGGAATCCGGACCCTTCCGCCGCCTTTGCCGGATCCTATGTCTTCGGAAATGATCTCTCCGGAACGGGGACCTATCCAGGCGATTATGAAGCCAGCCTGAGTGCTACATCGATCACTTCCCCCGCCATCGACTGCTCGTCCGCTTCCAATGTGCAGCTATCCTTCCAACGATACCTTAACGTGGAACAACCTCTGTACGATGGTGCAAGCATCCGAGTTTCTACAAATGGAAGTACCTGGAATACTGTCTGGTCTAGCTCCGCCACGATTACCGACTCCTCTTGGAGCCTGCAGACCTATGATATTTCGACATGGGCCGATGGACAGTCCACAGTCTACGTTCGATTTCAGATCGATAAATCAGATACGGCATGGCAGTATTCAGGATGGAATATCGATGAGGTAAAGATAGAGGGTTTTATTGATGCTGATTGTACTCCTGGAGTCGTGTGCTACTCAAACCCTTTAGTAAATGTTGTCGGTGACGGTCCATTTACTCTGTGCGAAGGCACGGATCTATTACTATCCGTGAATCTTTCCGGTGGCACGGGTCCATTTCAATACCAATGGACCCGGGACGGTGTGGACCTGCCAGGCGAAGATGGGGATACTTACACCGCCAATAACACCGGGACACATACCTACAACTGCCTTGTCCGCAGTACAGGATGTTCCGTGGACGCCTACGACCCGACGCCCACAACCATCACCTGGAGAACGGAACCCTCCTTTACCGGAATCCAGAGTGTCACAAATCCAGGAGAGGCCACCTGCTCTCTGGACTTGACATGGTCAGCGGCAACGTCCTACTGCGGTGGACCCCTTGTGTACCGGATCTACCGGTCCACTTCGACACCGGTCGTTCCCGGTCCCTCCACCCTCATTGCCACAGTCGCGGCTCCTGCAGTTACTTACCGGGACCAGGCCGACCTTGTGAATGGAACGCCCTACTATTACCTCGTGCGGGCAGAGGACAATGGAGTTGAAGATTCCAATGTGGTGGAACATTCAGATGCACCTGATGGTCCGGGTGGCGGGGTGCAGGAGCTCTTTTCAGATGACTTTGAAGATGCGGGAACCTGGTCTCAATGGACTGTGACGACCGGCCCCGGGCCTCACACCTGCGGTCCATGGAGCCGTGTAAATAGTGTGGATCAATTACCTGCATCTGGAAGCGGCTACTACGCTCTTACCAATTCGGACGCCTGTGGAAGCGGATCCACGACATCGACAATCCTCACCAGCCCGTCGATTGATTGTTCAGTTCCCGGGCTGCAAACTGTAACATTATCAGTAGCCTATTATTACAATTACTACAACGGAGATGATGCATCCATCCAGGTTTTCAATGGTTCAAGCTGGATATCTGTCTGGAATGATTCCAACACGGATGAGGACAGTGTTCTGACAGATCTGGATGTAACCATTCATGCTCTGGCTGCTGGCTCAGACTTCCGGATTCGTTTCAGTTACCAGAATGCCTCCTACGACTACTGGTTTGCTGTGGACAATATTCTTGTGGAAGGTTTAATTGCCAACGGCTGCACGACTGCGGCCTCTGGGCCGAAGTCGATTCCCGATGGATCGATGGGGACCGATCCCTTCACCGTTGTGAAAACGGACATGGCCGGTCAGACGCTTGAACTGGATTGGGATGCAACCTGCACACCCGACCACGTGAACGTGTTATATGGAAACCTCGCCAGTCTGTCTTCCTACGCGCTCCAGGGATCGTTCTGTGATCTTGTTTCCAAATCGATTACCGTGGGCACTCAGACCGATCTCTGGATGGTTCTGGTTTCCGATGACGGGTCGGGAACGGAGAGTTCGTGGGGACAGGCTGCATCCGGCCCCCGGAATGGAGAATCGGCCAGCAATCAATGCGGGGATTCCGTCAGGAACAACGCGGGCAGCTGTCCCTGACCCTGTCAGGAAGGGAAACGCACCGGACGCCGTGCTAGACTACATCCGTGCGTAAGGTTCTTCCCCTTCTGATTCTGGTTCTCCTTCACGGAGCCCTGTTCTGGAAATATTATGTCGGGATCGAGCTTCCCATTCACCGGGATCTAGTCTATCAGCACATCCCCATGAAGGTGGAGGCCGGACGCCAGTGGGCGGCCGGGCACCTCCCGGCCTGGGATCCCAATACCCTCAATGGCCAGCCTCTTCTGGCCAACCCGAATTACGCCTCATTCTACCCATCCACATTCCTGATGGGGTATGGAAAACCCGTACCACGGGCCTGTGGTGTTCTTCTCTTTCACCATCTCTTTCTCCTTCTGGGGTGGTATGTGCTGGCCCGCCGTCTGCAGCTCACAAATCCTGTGATCGTCCTGACCGGCACCATCGTGGGGTTTGCCGGACCCACGCTGAGTTCGATGGCCTATTTTAATATGCTCGCAGCCATTTCCTGGATTCCCTGGCATCTTGCTTCCTGGACTGTAAAGCAGAGGTCATGGAGAATAACCCTGGCAGCCGTCACTCTTGCCCTTATCGTGCTTGCGGGATTTCCCTTTGCAGTTCCTGCAGCGCTTTTTCTTGCCTTCTTCTTTCTGATCCTGAGGGGTGACTATCGCTGGAAGACCCGTCTCGCTGATCTGGCCATGGCCGGTATTCTTGCTGCAGGGTTGGGAGCCATCCAGATAGTGCCGGCTGCCGCCATGGTCGGAGACACTCTGAAGGCTGAAGCCATTCCGTACAGCGAATCCCTCGGTTATTTCTCCTTTTATCCCATTCGCACTCTGGAATTTGTCTTTCCCGCTATCTTTGGAGATCCAAATGGGGAACTCTCTTCCCAGTACTGGGGATCATCTTTTGCCGATTCCGGAAATCCCCTGATTGCCTCGCCATACATCGGTATTGTGACAATCATTCTTCTCATCTTTTTCCTGAAGAAACGGCGGGCCTGGGTTCTGGGAGCTCTGGGTGTGATTCTGATCCTTTCGTGGGGCCGCTTTGCCGGTCTCCACTGGCTTCTGACGACTCTGATTCCGCCCCTGGGTGGATTTCGTTTTCCGGAAAAATATCTTCTCCTCCTGCCCTTCGTAGCCGCTCTGGGGATCATGGTTCAACCCGATTTTTCGAACTTTACGCGAAAAGTACGGTATCTTTTTGTCGGTCTGGCATCGATTCTGACCGGTGTGGGCCTCTTTGGCGTCGGTATGGTATCCCGTATCTTCTCTGTTTCCGACCCGGTATATGCCTCCGGTATATTGCGAATTCAATTCCTGGTTTCCGCCATTCTTCTGGCTTTTCTTGCGATGGAACGAAAAAGGGCTGGAGGGGAGCATAAAAGAAGCTGGTTTCTCGCAGGACTTATCGTATCGGATCTTCTTTCCTTCCATGCAGGTGTCATGCCCGGCGCAGAAAGCAACATGGTTTCCTCACCCCCTCCGCTGGTCAAGGTGCTGAAGGAAGAAAACGCGGGAAGAATTTTTCATCTCCTGGCATCGGAATTTCAACTGGATGAAGAAAACCAACTTCAGGTTGACTCCTTTTATCGCGGATTTGACCGCTTCGCCTGGGTCGCTCTCTTTCCCCGCTCGGGAACGCTTTTCAACCTCTCCTATGCCCTGGATCCTCCTATCGATAATATGGCCATTCGGTTCATGGGGATGGAAGCTCTGAAATCGATGAACCATGACTATGTGGATGTTGAACTTCTTCGCCATCTTGGTGTGACACATATCTTTCATGTTACAGATCCCTTGCCCTTTCCAACGGAACGGAGCCATCCCTTTCGAGGATTCACCCTCTCTCAGATTTCCGGCGCGTCGCGCCTGTGGCTGGAAGATGACACGGGAAAGATCGAAGCCGTACAGGAGAACCGCCATTTTGAACCGGGACGGGTGGAGTTTCAGGTTGATATCCCCCGCGAGGGACTCCTTTATACCGATATTACATTCACAAGTGGCTGGCAATGTAATGTGAACGGTTCTGGCGCGGATTTGGAAATGTCACCCTGGGGAACACTCTCGATCCCGGTCCGTCCTGGAGCGATCCAGGCGGAGTTCACGTACATGCCTCCGGGATTCCGGGCCGGGATGGCGATCTCCGTACTGACCGGTCTTGTTCTACTTCTGATGGTGATCTGGAGCTTCCTGAGAGTCTACGGGAAACAGAGTGAAGGGCTTATTGAAGATAGCCCAGGGACCTGAGCTCCTCCAGAGGAGGTCGGACCCCGGAAGAGAGGGAGTTGTCCCGGGGCGGGAAGGTGGAGACCGTTCGGATCTCCGATCCATTCCATGGGTCGGCAAAGGTGGGACGAACCATGGAAACATGGACAGGCAGATGTAACCATTCGAGGATGGCGGGAGTGATTTCCATGGATGTGACGGTCTCATTCATGATCCCGGGGGATTCGGATGGATAGAGACACAGGTACGATGGTGCGGAGCTGGTGCGACCCGGATGGAGAATCAGAATGACCCGAGTGGTTTCACTTGCAAGGTCTGCGAGAGCCACACCCAGATAGCGAATTTGATCTGTCAGTAGATTTTCCGTTTCCAGCAGGTCGGAAAGGTCATTCCGTACTGCGGCATGAAAGGCGATATCACACCCGGGCAGGTAGAGAACTTCAAGAATCGGGGGGTGATTTTCTCTCATGGCCCGTAAGGTTTCCAGGGCTATCTTGTCCAGGGCAAATCCAGGGGCTCCAGCGGGGATCGTGTCGGGAATGTTTTCCTCGATGTTCCCGGGTTGAAAGGCTTTCGACTTTTCTCCACTCAAACGATGAAGGAGTTCCAGGTTGGATACGATCCTGGGAGATTGGTTCCATGGTGGCCAGCTGGACCAGGTGTTCACGACATTCGACGGGATTCCGGCCGATGCGCTCCACTCCCACAGGGTCGGACACAGGCGTGCCGTGTGGGTTGAGATGGATCGACGCGCAATCCTGAGTGTTCTGAGGATGGAACTGAGAGGCAGACGGGTAAAGGGTCTCTCGATTCCCAGCACCTGAATGGCATCAAGAGTTTGAACGCCATTCACGGCAGCTGGAAATCCTGTGGTGACCTCTGTCCAGTTTACGGCGGGTATGGATCGATAATCATCGGTGTACGGAACGATTGTAGAGCGGGAAAGAATCGTCTCCAGCTCGGAAGAAAATTTTGCCCCGCGGATGCTTACACCATCCAGGATCACTACCATCGTTCTGGGAGGCATGGAGGATAGAGTCGGAGGAACACCCTCCTTGAAACCCGGTAAGGAGGGGGAAAGGTACGTGTTGCCGGCTATCACGGCAACGATGACAAAGGTGAGCAGGGCCCCAATCATCCACGGTCGTGCCCTTGTCAGGTTTTCAATGGGAAGGTGATACCGCGTCAATGTCAGTGTCATTAAAGCAGGGGTCAGGATTGCATACACCGCAAGGGTGAAAAAGAGAAGGGCGATGGTGGGAATCGACAGAAGCCCTGAGGGCATAAAGATGGGTTTCCAGAGCATGAACGCAGAAATCAGACTGACCGCAAGTCCCAGAAGACGGGAAAGTCGGATTGGATGGGTGAGGGGTTGTACACGGAAAGCTGCCCACAGGATTCCGGATAGAGAGAGGTAAAGGAAAAAAAGGAACAGGGAAAGAACGGGAAAGTAATAGATGGAGAGAAGAAAAGTCTCCGGCCGTGGATCCTGAATCAGAATGGCGGCTCCCAGCAGGATCGAAAGGAGAGCTCCGGTAAAGAGTGCGGCCAGGATTTGAAGTCTTACCAGGCCCCGTCCCGACTTCAAGTAGTCCTGGAGTCGACGGACAAAGATGCGTCCGACGGGCGAAGTCAGATATCCTCGGCTGACCAGGAGTTTTTTAAGATCGTCAGGAGCTTCGCCGGCGGACATGTTCAACCAGACCTTGGAGGAGCGGTGCTCCTCCGGGAAACGTTCGTAACGTATCCTCCACGGTTTCAAAGAGAGTATCGACAGCCTCCCTGCACCGTTCCACGCCGAATAGGTCAACGAATGTTTTTCGATGGGGAGTATTGGTCTCCTTCCCGGTGATGGCTGGAGTGGAGAGAACATCCAGAAGGTCATCCTGAATCTGAAATGCCAGGCCGAGATTTTTCGAAAATGTCCGGATCCCTTCCAGGTGTTTGAGTTTTGCCTGAGCCGCGTAGGCTCCGCAGGACGCGCTGGCTACGAAAAGTGCCCCGGTTTTATGAGAATGAATGTATTCCAGAGAGTGAAAATCGATGTGCTCCGGAGGGTGCAGATCCTGAACCTGTCCCCCCACCATTCCCGAAAAACCTGTTGCACGACTCAGCGTTTCAATGTAATCCCGGACCGCATACCGCTCGACGGGCAGTCCATGCACGGCTGAAGAGACGATTTCAAAGGCTCTGGATAGCAGGCCAAAGGCTGCAAGGATGGCGATATCTTCCCCATGAGTCCGATGGCAGGCTGGTTTTCCTCGCCGCATAATTGCGTCATCCATGCAAGGCAGATCATCCAGGATCAGCGAGCTCACATGAACAAATTCCATGGCACATCCCAGATCAAGCACACGCTCTGCGTTAAGTCCAAAGGTCTCCGCAGTAGCCATGGTCAGAAGCGGGCGAATCCGTTTCCCCGGCGCTGTTACCGATTCGATCGCAGCCGATGCAAGTCTTTGTGGGACGGATGACTCCCCCAGAGCCAGAGCCTGTAATCGGTCATGAATTCCCGGGAGCCATCGTTCGGAAAAATGCTGAAAAGACATAGCCCTTCATTATATCAGGTTAATATGCTACGATGATTTTGTGGCGATTCACCTTTTTACGTCATTTATCTGTTTCTTTTTCTTTTTGATTCTCCTTCCCCTGGTTCTTCCTCCCGATGCCTCGTTCTTTTGGACGGCATTTCTGGGATTCCTTGTAATCGCCGCTCAATTCATTACCATGCAGATCATCGTTGCCCGTCAGCTGAAGCGGAGATCGAAGGGGGTTCGGGAAGTCATTGACCGAATTGTTGCGGGAGATCTGACATTGGGGCGTGGAGAAATCCGGGAATCTGTCCGTTCTTCGATGCTGACCGGAGGTCTTATGGGGCTTTCCCGCGGGATTGGTCGCCTTCTCCGGAGATTCCAGGCAGTCCAGGATCAGTCCCGCCAGACATCCGTGAAATTGCACGAAGCCGGCCTTGCGCTCACCCGTTCGGCAGTTGGCGGCTCCTCGGCTCTGGATATGACGGCCGAGGCGATCGGGAGTGTGTATCACTCCCAGAGCTCTCTGCACGAATCGATCGAGAGGCTGGGAGTTGCGGGAGAAGATACTGCCTCCAGCATTTTACAGATGAGTGCATCCCTGGAAGAGGTATCCCACTTTGTTCACAACCTTTTCTCCCATGTTGCCCAGGTGAACGAGGCATCAGAGGATATCTTTGCCTCCATTCGTGATGTCCAGGAGCACATTCAGCACCTCAGTTCCTTCGGTATCGAGACCGCTACATCGATGCAGGAAATGCGGGCTTCCATCGAGGAAATCGACCACCATTCTCAGACTACCTCTCAGCGTGCAGAGGAGAGCCGGGCCGTGGCCATGGAAGGAAAGACCATGATGGGGACCATGGTCTCTGCCGTAGACAAGGTACAGGATCAAATGGGTAAGATCCAGGAAACGATGGGGAATCTGGAAGAAAGAACGCGGCGGATCGGAGATGTGGTTACGGTCATTACCGATATCACCAAACAGACAAATCTCCTCGCGCTGAATGCTGCTATCATCGCAGCTCAGGGAAAGGACAAGGGAAAGGGGTTTGCTGTTGTCGCCGAGGAAATTCGGGATCTTTCCGAGCGTACAGCTCACTCCACGGAGGAAATCAATACCCTTGTGAGCGGGATTCAACAAGTTGTGAAGGCGCTCGGGAAGGAACTGAACCAGGGTACAGAATCCATTCGGTATTCAGTATCCATGTCCAGAGACATCGCTACCCGTTTTGATCAGGTCTTATCCGGTCTTGAAATCTCCCTGGGTTCGATCAGTCAGATTGCGACAATGACCCGGGAGCAGAATCGAAACAGCGACGATGTCGCCAGAGCTGTTGAGGAAGTATCTGAGCGGATTCAGGAAATGAACCAGACAATGAATCGCCAGGTCGAAAAAACTCGTTACCTTTCCGAATTCAGCCGGAAAATTGTGGAAGGCGTGACTCATATTCAGCGTTCGACGGAGGAACAGAGTAAGAGTTCCGCAGTCATCATGGACGCAGTGAACCATATGAAAGGGGGAATCCATACCCTGGCTGAGGCCAGCGACCACATCGTGAAATCCAATGCCATGATCATGAAGGCTCTGGGTGAACTGAAGCAGACGGTCAGCCAGGTCATGGAGCGTTCTTCCGCTGTCCGCATGCTTTCTGACGCAATACAGGCAGGCTCTGCCGATCTAGAGACGGTGGTTTCCGCCTTTCAGAGTCCGGAGCCCAGGCGGGGAGGAGAATTGAAATTCCACATCGCCTGGAAGGGCGAGATGCGATTTGATCCCCTTTCCGTTCGATATATGGAAACAAGCCAGGTTACACGACATATTTTCGAAACTCTCGTAGACGTGGATCGGTCATCTCTTCCTGTTCCCCTTCTTGCAAGATCATGGGAAATGGGGGATGGCGGGAGAACCTATACCGTCTACCTCCGGGACGGGGTCGCTTTTCACAACGGGCACAGATTCACTTCAAAGGACGTGGTATGGACCTTTCGGCGCCTGTTGATGCCTGAATCCCCCTCCCTCAACAGGGAATTGTTCTGCTGTATTGAGGGAGCCAGGGACTTTATGGAAGGACGATCCGGCGATCTTCCCGGAGTCTCGGCTCTGGATTCCCTGACCGTGCAGTTCAGGCTTGACGAACCCCTGACTCTCTTCCCCATTCTCCTGGCGATGAATGATACGGCCATTGTCCCGGCTGATGAGGAGGGTCCGGCCCTTGGATCGCAGGAAAATCTTCCGGGTACGGGTCCTTTTCTCCCGGGAGAGGTGAAGGAAGATGATTGCATCACGCTCCTTCGAAACGACCGATACCACCAGCCCGGCTCTCCGCTCCTGAAGGAAGTCCATCTCGACATCCACCATCGCTCTTCTTCCGACATTCTCGAGCGTATGTCGCAAGGGGAGCTGGACATGGTGCTGGGTGTTCTCCCCACGGAACTGCCTGCATTCCTGGACCGTGGTTTTCTCCACGTCAATGCACCCACTCTCCGAACGACCTTTGTCGCCTTCAATCAGGAATATGAACCCCTCCAAAATGCCAGAGTCAGACAGGCATTAAACCTGGCCATAAACCGGGATCCGATTAATCAACACCTCTACGATGGACACGGGATACCTGCATCTGGAATATTACCGCCCGTGCTTTCGCCTGCCGGGCGTCCGGAAGGATATGTATACAATCCGGATCTGGCACGGGACCTTCTGGCAGATGCCGGATTTTCAAATGGTCTCCGTCTTTCCATATGGGTGCGGGAGGAGGAAGACCTGGCTGCTACGCCGATTCCGGCAATTCTTGAGGATTTCAGGACTATCGGAGTTTTTGTCGACGTGGAACCCATGAGTTCCAGCGAAATTCAGCGCAGGCGATCCAAGGGTCAGCAGAGCCCTCTCTTCCTTACCGGATGGTATGCGGATTATCCCGATCCGGACAGTTTCTTTTCTTCTCTCTTTCTCCCTGAATCGGATGCGGTGAACCTGCACCTGGACTTCCCCGCCTTTCACCAGAAGATTGAAGCGGCGCGCCGGGAGCCGGATATGCGAAAGAGAAGAGATTTGTATGGAGAGCTGAACCGGATTGCCAGCCGCGAGGCTCTGGTTCTCTTCCTCTTCCATCCCTCCGAGGTTATTGTGTATTCGGAAAGGGTACAGGACGTCTTGCCCGCAACCATCCCTCCCTTCCTTCGCTTTGGCAGGCTGTGGCTTCAATCGCAGGCATCCTGATCTGGACCCTGGTTCTCTTTCTCTTCCTCGTCGGTCTGATCGGGGCTGTCCTTCCCGTACTTCCCTGTACACCCTTTGTCTTTGTGGGGATCCTGATCTATGCCTGGTGGACGGGATTTGAGGTAATTACACCGCCATGGCTTATCGGATTTGGAGTTCTGACTTTGCTCAGCGTGGGATTAGATTATCTCTTTTCCGTTCTGGCTCCCCGTAAGATGAAAGCCTCATGGTGGGCTGTTTTCGGTGCGGCGGTGGGCCTCTTTGTGGGTCTCTTCTTTGGCCTGCCCGGTATTCTGCTGGGTCCGCTGGTGGGAGCAGCACTTTTCGAGTATATTCACAGCCGGGAGACCCTGCAGTCCATGGGTGCCGGCATCTCCACGCTGGTCGGATTCATTCTGGGAACCATGGTGAAGGGATCCATCGCGTTCATCATGATAGCGCTCTTTTTTATCCGGATCTGGACGGCATAAACAAAAGCCCCTGAACTGTGCTACCCCGCAGGCTCGAATGGATCGATAGAAGTGATGATCCATAGAGAGCCCAGGACATTGACTTGCTCACCCTGTGTCTTGTCCAGTAATGATGCACCGAGTTCGGATTCGTATGAATAGACATCCGATTCAGGGTCACTTTCCCAGGGTCCCAGAATCGTAAGTGTCCGTTTACCGCCGGATGGATTTTCCAGCGTAATGCGGGTTCCCACACGGACTTCCTTTACGGGCGATGGGGGTGGGTCGATGATGCGCACTCGATCAAGATCGGATCGCAATCGTGCAGCCAGAACCTGTAGATGTTCGTATCGCTCCCGCCCCGATTTGTATTCAAAGTTTTCCCTCAGGTCTCCCATCGCCGCAGCTTCGGAGACGGCTTTTCTCGCTTTAGGGATTTCCTTTCGCATGATCTGTTCAAACTCTTTTTCCTTCGCTTCCAGTGATGCGCGTGTACACCAGAGTGCGGAATCGGATTTCGCCAGATCCGGAAATGCCATGAGAAACTGGGCCCGGATGGCGTCATACTGAGGGAAGCCTCCATGACGGCTGGCCGTTTCATCAAGAAACTCAAGGACTTCTGCGGCTTCGTCCTGACGTATCTTACCTCGCAGAAGACGAACGGCCCCTCCTTCCGGTCCCCAGAGAGAACCCAGATCCGTGGTCAGTGTGTCAAACGCAGGCAGTGTGAAAGCTTCAATGGCGGCCTGGAGCAGCCCTGAGGTGAGATGGCCGGCCAGATCGGTGATCACAGGATCCTCACCAATGAGATTCATGAGGAAAATAAAGGCTCGAGGAGCCTCTGCCGGTTTTGAAAAAATATTGTCGGCAGCCTTTTCGTCCTGGAGCCTGTTCCAGATCTCTTTCAGACAGTCTGGATGCGCCTCCACCATCAGTAACTTGCTGAGGACCGCCGGGTCCGAAATGACAGGAAGGATTTCCAATCGTTCCCTGTACCCCGGAAGAGACGAATAGAGGATCTCGGGCGAGTGGGAAAGAAAGATATCCTGAATCAAGGGCGCCGTTTCTGGACTATGCTTCTGCAGGGCCTTCCACGTGCGATAGGTTACGACCGGGTCGGATTTATCCATTTCGTCCCTTAGCAGGCTCAGAAATCCCTCTTTCAGACCGGGAAAGGCGGGAAGGTTGGTGTTGATAAA
Source organism: Thermoanaerobaculia bacterium (assembly GCA_035593605.1). Lineage (NCBI taxonomy): Bacteria > Pseudomonadati > Acidobacteriota > Thermoanaerobaculia > Thermoanaerobaculia bacterium. The sequence goes on from DAOSWS010000002.1 coordinate 72,556, forward strand.
CGTGAGACGGTCTTTGGCATCCATGGATTGTGCCATGCGAAGAGGCTCCTCAGGGTCCTTCGCCGGGCGGTAACTGTGACGGCTTCCCTGAGGAATGGTGATGAAGGGAATTTTTTTTCGAACGTCATCCCACCAGCGCGGGATCTCCTCATCCTCCAACAAGCCTCGAAGCATGGTCCGAAGATCATCCACGGTCACGGAGACATCCCGATCCCGAAAGACCGAATCGAGATAGGCACGTGGATCATTCAAAATCTCCGATCTCTGATCTTCCTTTGATGATTTCGCAGTGCTGACTCCCGAAGAAAGAACTGTGAGAAATTTGGTGGCCGCTCGAAGAGGAACGGAAACGGTCTGTCCGGAATCCAATCGAACTTTGAAGACACCAAGATTCGAGTTGAATTCAAGGATCTTTCCCGGTTTTCCCTGGAATTTTACGATCGACTCCGGAGTCAGTTCGAGTAATTCCTCCAGAGTGGAGAGGATCTTTCTGGGACTCTTGCGATAATCCTTCTTCATGTGGGCCATGATGTCCTTTACTACAGGATGGCCGGGATGACATTCCAGAAAGTGGCTCCAGATATTCTCCCAGTCTTCCTTCCCCTCGGGAGCATGTTCAAGTCTCCACTTTGCCACTTCCCAGCGGGAAACATGGTTTCCCCGGGTGGCAAGGGTTTCATCCAGGAGTGAAATATACTCGGGTATCTTCTTTCGTTCTTCGCCTTCCAGCGCAAGCAGAAGGGAAAAGATGGACGAAAGATCCTCCGGCTTTTCTTCCAGCATCTTCAGGTATTGGAGTTCTACATCTTCCATGAATCTATTATATCGATAGATGCTCAGAACTGCACGGATGGGATGATCCTCCATGCTATAATCCGTGCCATGACCAAGCAAGCCCGTTGTATATGGACACGAAATCTTCAGTTTGTCGCTGAATCGGACAGTGGACATGCGGTAGTCATGGATACGAGCCATGCCGATGGCATGGACAGTGCCTCCACACCCATGGAACTCATCCTTATGGCTCTGATGGGATGCACGGGAATGGACGTGGTTTCCATTCTTAAAAAGATGAGGAAGGAACCCACTTTCTTTGAAGTCACCTGCGAAGCGGAATGGGCCGATGCCAAGCCTCGCTATTACGAGACCATTCACCTCCACTTTCGGGTGTCGGGCCCCAAAGTGGACGCTGCCGCTCTTGAGAAGGCCATCGATCTTTCAAGGGAAAAATACTGTTCCGTTTCCGCCCAGCTTTCGGGACGTTCGAAAATCACGTCGGATTTCGAAATCTTAGAACCACAGACCGACTGATATCCTCGATTGGGAACTTCGTAGAGAATCGGGAGTCTCCCTTATGAGAAGGGAGAGGTTGATTCGTATTCCATTCCCCGGTAAAGTTTCTATTATGAATAAGGATTCCCTTCGCTTACTCGTCATTCTTGCAATCGTTTTCGTGGTTATTGCCGTGATCTATAACCTTGGCCATCGGCCCGTCGTCGTGCAGGTGCAGCCGGTGACCGCCTGGGTTGTTCTCCCCGATGGGGAATTGTACAGCAACGGTAAGGTGATGTCGGGACCCGGACCCCTGGATATCCATGCGGTTGTGAAAATGGAAGAAGCCGGGGGAAAATACTGGTACGCAACGGATGTGGCTCGTTTGAAGCTGGATGGAGCCATAATTCCTGAAACCCTCATCCGATCCTGGACCGATCCCGATGTGGGTGTTCGAATCGTTTATTTTTCCGTTGAACCCGAAAATCCATATTACCTGGTCAACACCGAAGAAGATCTTTCTGCGATTCAATTCAGGCACTATTATCTTGCCGGCGGGGAGTCCATGTGGTCGTATACGGGGCCCAAAGGCGCGAAGAATGTTCAGACTTTTTCCGAAGCCCCGGTGGGAACATGGGCGGGAGAAACCCTTGGAATCGGTACCATGCGATTCAGGGTTATGGTGGACTTTTTCCGTCCCGATGCTCCCATTAGTTCGGTCCGCAGAGTCGCGTCTCCTGGAAAGGATCAACTGGATTCTGTCCCGACTCTGATCTCCGGTCTTGGTGATCCGTCCTCGTCTCTCTTTGCTCTGTCAAGTTACGCCAACCTTCCCGGGGCGGGGTTCGGGTCTGAGGTCAGTGAATCCGTGCGTGGGAAGCTGCTGGAGATGATTCAAGCCCGCTGGGTGTATGGAACCGTGCTGTGGACGAGGATCCTGAATCGATTCCCTGATCCCTTCAGGGTCTATTTTGATGGAGGAAGGGTTCTGCATGGAGAACACTCTCTTCAATGGAACCGGGATGTTTTTCCGGGGGATATGTTGTCCATGCCTGAGAGTTCCTCACTTTTAATCGAAGATGATGGAGATGGATTTCTGACGGCAGATGACCGGGTCATGACCAAGGTACAGGGACCGATGTGCGTTACAACCCTCCAGAGCTCTCTTCCGGGAGAGACCTATATGATATTTGTGCCGACGGGCCATGAGCCAGCCAGGTAAGGTCCTTCCCTGTTTCTTTTTCTGTGGATGCATTCACGGGATGGATGCACTCACTCCGGAAGTCAAACAGGCGCTGGAGGATCTTTTAGGCGGGATTGACAGTCAATCCGGTCTGATACCCTTTCAGGAAACGGATCATTATCGTGCCGAAATGGGAACGGATCTGTCCCGAACCTTTTTTATAAGGGAAGAACTGCGTTACGATCCGGAAAAGCTCGTGGAATTGAAGCTCAAGGCGTGGGAAATCGAGAAGACATTCTCGTCTGAGGGCAGGCGATTGATTAACCTCGACCCCGGGTATCTGAATGCTCACCAGGTCGTGATCGCCACATTCAAAAACTTCACCCACAGGATCTATCTGGGCCGCGGCGTCTTTGCTCACATGGAGTATGTATTCAAATCGGGGAATCCTGTTCCCCTTCGATGGACGTACCCCGATTTTCGAAGAGATGATTATCGGGAGTTTTTCAGGACGGAACGAGGTCGGTACAAAAAAAAGTGGGAGGTACAGGATTTGAACCTGTGACCCCCTGCGTGTAAGGCAGGTGCTCCACCGCTGAGCTAACCTCCCGTACCGAGAATCCTAAAGGATGAAGGACGGTAAGTCAATAGAAGATTTGATGTACCGAAGAGTGCGTTCAGCCGGTGTCCCTTTTTCTCTCCCCTCCAGGAACGTTATAATAGGCTTGTGATGCGAAAAGAACACTGGGTCCTTCTTCTTATTTTGCTGAGTCTTGTTCTGTGCGTGTTGCTTATCCTGAATGGACTGGAGATCCATCGTTCAATTACAGGACTTGCTCTCGATTCCCTCGAATCGATTTCAGATAAATATGTACGGGAACTCAGAGGGTGTTCCGGCGGAGGTCATATCCGGATGGACAGCCTTCAGGCCTGTATGGACCGTCTGCAGCAACGTGAGGCCGAGTATCTTCAATATATCGTTCTGGAAGATCAGGAGGGAACTGAAATCATCCGAACCTCCGATGGCGAACTGGGAGAACCGGCCATCGAAGTCCGAAGAATTCTGCATCGCCGCTTACCGGGATACAGCGTGAATTTCGGGTTTCACGAAGACCTGCTTGGCCAGTGGCAGCACCTCGGACGCCGTGCCTCGTCGATCGCGACACTGCTCGGGCTTGCATTTATTCTCTTCGGAGGTCTTGCATCGTATGCCCTGATAAAAAACATACGGTTGAGCGAAACGGTAATGAGGTCCAGGCATCTGGGTGAGGTGGGGATCATGGTTGCACAGCTGTCGCATGAAATCAGGAATCCTCTGGCTTCCATTCGCGGCCTGGCTCAAATTCTCGAGGAAGAAGTCAGGGAGCCCGAGTTGAAGAACCATGTTGCGACCATAATTTCAGAGACGAGCAGGCTGGATCTTCTTGCCCGGGATCTGCTGAGCTTTTCCCGGCCCGCGCGTCCGGTTCCGGAAAAGCTGAATGTGACGGATGAAACTCAAAAAATTATCGCCGATCTCGGGATTATTCATGAGACAATCCTGGAATGCCCTTCAGAACCCTGTGCGGGAAGGATGGATCCATCTCATTTTCGTCAGATCATGGAAAACCTTCTCATGAATGCCTGCGACGCTACAAAGGGAACGTCCCCCGTGGAAGTGAAGATTCAGGAGCAGGGAAAATACATTATCACGGAAGTGACCAACAGGGCTGAGAACGTTCAGGCTTCCGACCTGGATTCCTTTTTTACGCCCTTTTATACGACAAAATCAGGCGGCAGCGGACTGGGCCTGTCCGTGTGTAAAAAATTGGCAGAGGCAAACGGTGCAATTCTCCATGCGGAGCTCAAGGCCGAAGAATTTGTTTCGCTTACCCTGAGGATTCGACATGAGTAAATTGAGAATCCTCATCGTGGACGATGAGCCGGGTGTCCGGCAATTTTTAAAGGCGGCACTGATGAAGGAGCATACGGTATCCGTGGCTGCAGGCGGGGAGGAAGCGATGGCGATGATCGACCGGGACTCTTTCCACCTGATGATCACCGATCAGAGGATGCCAAGAATGACCGGAATCGAGCTTCTGGAACGGGTACGGACGAGGTATCCGGAAGTGTCAATTATCGTCCTCACGGCGTATGGTACCCTGGAAGAAGCCGTTGAAGCCATGAAGCTCGGGGCACTCGATTATATTACGAAACCGCTGAGCTCTCCGGAAGAATTAAGATTGAAAATCCGACGGGCTGCAGAACGTATCCGACTCCAGAACATAATCCAGGTTCTGGAAGGTGACCCCGATCGAACCCCCGATATGGAATTCATCTTTGAAGATCCAGTGATGGTGAGAATCGTAGAATTGTGCCGACGGGTCGGTCCGGACCGTGCTTCCGTTTTACTGTCTGGAGAAAGCGGAACAGGTAAGGATGTACTCGCGCGGTTTATCCACCGTCTCAGCCCCCGAAAACATGAGCCCTTTGTGGTTGTCAACTGCGCGGCCTTTTCAGATACCCTGATTGAAAGTGAATTATTCGGCCATGAAAAGGGAGCTTTTACCGGCGCTCACACGACCCGGCCCGGAAGATTTGAGACAGCCGATGGGGGAACGCTCTTTCTGGATGAAATTGGGGAAATTCCACTTTCCCTTCAGCCAAAACTTCTTCGCGCCCTTCAGGAACGCACCTTTGAACGTCTGGGATCCAATCGGCTGATCCATGTGGATGTCCGGATTCTAGCCGCCACGAACCGGGACCTGGAAGAATCGGTTCGTCGAGGTGAGTTTCGTGAGGATTTATATTTTCGCTTAAATGTCTTTCCCATTCGTGTTCCTCCGCTGCGGGAGCGGAAGGGAGATATTCTCCCTCTGGTTCATCACTTTCTCTCGATAGCATATCGGCACCGGGGAAAAGAGGTACCTGCACTGGATAAAGAGGTACAGAAAATTTTCAAAGAATATAGCTGGCCCGGGAATGTAAGGGAATTATCCAACCTGATTGAGAGGCTTTCCATTATCCATGAAGGAACAGTCCTGACTCGGGATATGATCCCGGGATTTGTGGGGACCATGGAACCTCCTCCCAGGGTGGAAAATGGACTGGTACCCCTGGAGGAGGTGGAGCGAAACCATATCCTCTCCGTACTGCGGTTGTGCAAGGGAAATCGGACCCATGCGGCGGAAGTTCTGGGGATCTCCCTCCGGACGCTTCAATATCGCCTGAAGTCGTATGGACTGACGGTATAAAAAAGGAGCCGCCATGAGGCGGCTCATAATATACAGGATGGAGGCGCATCCTGCTCTTACTGGCTTTTTGGTTGGTTTCCTGATGAGTTATTTGGTTGTACTGCGGGTGCCCCCTGCACCTTTCCTTTCTTTCCGGCCCTGTGCCTCTTTCCGCTCCCGTCCTGAGGTCCACTGCGATAGGCCTTTCCCTTCAGCGATGCCTGACCCGCCCCTTTCCCTTTGTTCTTTTGCGCTGAAGCGGCGCCCTCATGTTTTCCGTGCATGTTTCCTGAACAATCCTGAGGCCCCGTCCGGTGACCGTTTTGCAGGCCCACGGGGTTTTGTTCGGATACGCTGGACTGCTGTGTGCCGGATTTCTTCTGGCTGGTTCCACCATCTGCCGCAGGAAGAGCCATGAGAGATCCGGAGATAATCAGGATTGCCCCGATCAATCCAGCTGAATTCACCGTATCCTTCCTCCAGTTCGAATTGTTCATCACTCTGTACCTTAAGCAAAGCGTATGCCAGGTTTGTTAAATGGAAATCCATGCTGATCTGCAGGGGAGAGTCAGTCATATTCGCGGACAGGTGCAAATCCTGCATCTCCAGGCACGCAATATTTGCGCACCCCTTGAAAGCAGGCCATGAATGTGCGATACCTAATAGGGAAGGAGGGAATCATGGAAACTCACTACCATCGAATTCTGGTACCTCTTGATTTTTCAAAAACGAGCGAATTTGCATTTGCGCATGCATACAGGCTGGCCTGTGATTACGGCTCAACGCTGTTACTCCTGACCGTTCTGGATGATCGATTTCCCTATCCCGAAATATTTTCATTTGATCAGCCCAACGAAGACTATTTCCACCACCTGAGAGATCGTGCCCGGCACCATATCGAGGAACTTGTGCAGGCAATGGGCCGATGCGAGCTTCCCTATGAAATCCTGATTCTTCGGGGAGATCCGTCCCGCGAAATCCTGGACGTGGCTTCCAGGGAAGGAGTGGATCTTATCGTGATGGCAACCCATGGTACGACCGGGCTGACCCACTATCTTCTGGGAAGCGTGACCGACAAGGTCGTCCGAAAGGCACCCTGCCCGGTTCTTGTGGTCAGAAAAAAAGAATCAATCGGGTAAGAATCGGCTCAGGAGTTTTTTGAATTACAGGTTTTACAGGTACCAAAAACCTTCAGATTGTGATGTGTGGCGGCGAAACCGAGCTCTTTGCAGCGACGTTCCAGGACTCTTGGGACGTCCTCATCGGTAAATTCAAGGATTTCCCCGCACTTTTTGCAGATACAGTGGTAGTGGTTGTCATCCTCCCCCGCGCATTCATAGAGGTACTGTTCTCCGCCGAGGCGTTCCCGGTTTAAAAACCTCATCTCGACGAGAAGCTCAAGGGTCCTGTAAATGGTGGCTCTGGAAACCTTCCGGTGTTTCTTCTTCATCTTGATCAGGAGGTCATCCGCATCGAAATGGTCCCGCGTCGAACAGACTTCTCGAAGGATTTCGATCCGTTCCGAGGTTATTTTATATTTGTTTTCCCTGCAAAATTCTTTGAATTCCTGAATGCGTGCGTTCAGATTCATATGGACCCCCTGGAATTGAGAATGTGTCCGATTATGATTTTATCACAGGGGGGGGTGAGGGTCAATCTTCTTCGATTTTTTATTCAGAATTTGAACTGACAATCTTTCGCAGCAGCGCGATATTATCCTGATGCCCCGTCAACCTGGCAGTGACTTTTCCTCTGACGGGAAAGCCCAGAAGAAAGAGATCTCCGATAATATCAAGAATTTTATGGCGGACAAATTCATCGGGAAATCGAAGGGTTGTATTGATAACTTCATCTTCTCCAACCAGAATACAGTTATCCAGACGGCCCCCGGACCCCAGCCCCAGCTCGTTCAGCATCTTGAGGTCTTTCATGAATCCAAAGGTTCGGGCCGGCGCGATCTCCCGAACGAAGGCCTCCGGGGACGAAAGGGTGAAGGAATAGGATTGTTCTCCGATGGGTGGGGGATATTGAAGGAGGTAATGAATGGAAAAGGAAGAATCGGGTTCAATAAGAAGGGATTCGCCTCTTCCGGCCTTAACTTCGTAAGGCCGATCAATGGTCAGAACCTGCTGGACTTCGTCCTGATCCTGAATCCCCACTTCCTCCAGGATTCGGCAGAACTCAACCGCGGAACCATCCATGACGGGAATTTCTCCGTGGACTTTGATCAGTAAATTGGTGATTCCGTAAGCATGGAGGGCGGAGAGAAAATGCTCGACGGTGAAAACTTGCTGATCATCCCTGGAAAGGGTTGTGGCATAGGTTGTATTCGCCACGGCTCTCAAATGGGCTGGAATCATCGTTCCCGATGGAAGGGTAAGGAGATGGATTCCGCTATGGGCAGGAAGGGGCTGAATGATTAATCCGGTTCTCTTTCCGGAGTGGAGTCCATGACCATAAATCACCGTCGAATGGCGAATGGTTCTCTGGGGCTGAGAAGAGGGACGAAGAATCGGCAGGTGTGGCGGAGGCTCGGTCTCGTGTTCCGCCATGTGACGGTCCCGACGAAGGTCCAGTGCGGAAAGAAGCTGCCGATCCTCAACGAGGGATCTGCGATAAGCGATTGCGCCACGAATTCCGTCGATAATCTGGTGGTAGGACAGGGGTTTCTCGATGTAGTCATATGCGCCCATTTTCATGGCCTTTACGGCTGTGGCAATCGTGCCATGTCCTGAAATCATGATGATGGCTGCAGAAGGGTCTTTCTCGCGAATTGCCTGCAAAATTTCCAGCCCGTCCCTGTCCGGTAGCCATATATCCAGAAAGATGACATCCGGACGTTCGTTGATGTAACGATCCACCACTCCCTCACCGCAATCCATCGAAATAGGTTCATACCCCTCGTCGGTAAGAATTTCGGACATGGTGGAGCGGATCCCCTGTTCATCGTCGACGATCATGATTCTCGTTGTCATATCTGTCATTGTAACCCAGATGGCATTGTGCTACTATTTTTTCATGATAAAGGCGAAAGGTCCCATCCTGAAATCTGTTCTCAAATACATTAAAGGCCATCTCGGGGAATCGGGGTACGAAGCATTTCTGAAAACTCTCCCTGAGGACATCCAAAAGGTTCTCGCCCGTCCGATCCTGACTTCGGAATTTTATCCATCGGATATTATTGTCGGCATCATGGATGCGTACGTGAAACAGGGGGATCTTGACGCGGCCAAAGTGTTCCATGATATGGGGCGCGTCAGTGCCGATGAAGGCTTCACCGGAATCTATAAGATCTTTCTGAAGGTCGGATCTCCGGCCATGATGATTCGCCAGGCACCGCTGATCTTTAAATCATACTACAGCCAGGGAAAGATGGAAGCGGAAGTCGTCTCCAAGAATGACGCCAATGTGAAGATTACGGGAGCTGAGTTTGGCCATCCGGCCCTTTGCACGCGGATTACGGGATTCATCGAACGAACCATGGAATTGTCCGGTGGAAAGAGCGTCAGGCTCACCCACACCAAGTGTGAATCACGGGGGGATGACGAAGAATTCTGGTACGGACTCTGGGAGTGATGCTGTCCGATTAGAGGTTTTTCCGAAGTGAAAAGGCACCGCGAAGATCACCGACCTGGTGGCCTCTCGCTCCATCATCCGGATACAACTCCTCCAGTTTGGTTTTTACTTCTGCAGGAATTTCCTTCCCATGACAATTCAGGCAAAGCCCTTGCGTTACAATACCCTTCATATACCTGAACTCTCTGGTTTTGCCACTCTCGACGATTTCAGATCGTACCAGGGATTCAGGTGGATCACCCTTACTCAGCAGCGTTTCAAACTCACGAAGGACCTTTATCTCCCACGGATCTGGCCGATTCGAAACGTTTCGGGCCTTCAGACTGACTCTCCGAATCCTCATTCCAGTTTCCCGGGAAATGTCTTCGGCAATCTTAGGTGCCTGGATGTGACAAACTTCGATGGCACCGGAGAAGCCGCCCTCCTGGATCGATTGTGAAAGGGCTGTCTTGAGTCGGGTGGCGAACCGGGAAGCGGCATCGGCGGCGGCTGTTTCATCGGATGCGGGGGGGGATGCGGCAAGAAGGAGAAGTGCGGCCCCCAGAATAGAGAAAGCAGATTGCTTCATCTTACCTCCTTTCATGATACAGTCTACCAGACGTTGCATTGTCTCTTCACGGAAAGATCGTTTTTTCACAATCCCGGGCCGCTACAGGTGTACGGGGGAGGGGAACAGGAATAGAACATGAATCGAAGATGTTAGAACGGATGAATATGAATCAAAATCTTGACTGCCAACAGGTTTGCACCTTTCTCTATGCATATCTGGATAATGAACTGGATAGCAAGACAGCACTTCTCATTGAAGAACATCTGGAACGTTGTCCGGAGTGTGCGGGTAAATTTGACCAGGTCCAGCGGGTTCGGGAAGAAATCCGTCACCACGTCCTTCAGCTGAGGGCTCCGGAGCGCCTGAAGGAAGACATCCGCAGACTTTGCCAGGAAAGGGAACGCAATTACAGACCTCTTCTTTACGTCCTTGCCGCCAGCCTTCTGCTGGTCATGGGAGGACTTGTGACGACCCTGTTCCGGGGCGGAGAAATGTCGGCGCAGACCATCGGGGCTGCCGTGGTTTCTGCATCCGTCGGGCAGCCCGTACACCTGGAAGGTGAAATTGTCTGTCTGCGCTGCATGATGAATCATCAGCACAGGGGGCTCCGTCCCTGCTCGGAAGTCGGACATGCATACGCTCTCCGTACTGACTCCGGGGAGATCTGGGTTCTACTCCCGAGTAAAACCCTTGACTCTCTTATGGATCAAGAGTCTGATCCTCTTTCCCGTCATGCCACCATCGATGGGCTGGTTGCCTCGACTGCCCGACCCATTGTGGATGTAGCGTCTCTTTCTTTTTAAAACTAAATCTTTACAATTTATTTTTCCCGCAAAGAGTCCAAGATTTCATTTGGGGACAGGTCATCTGTGTCCCCGGTAGAAATGAGGCAGGCATCTATCCCGGATAATCCAGAGCTGCAGCGCCTGTTTCCTGCTTTCTCCCTTCTTTTCCTTTACTCGCTGGACTGTTGTTCTTTGTGAGGGTATCTCGTCGATTGACTTAATTCTCACGGTTTGTTCAAATGGAAGAGCCGTCATTCTATTCCAGGGAGGTTCCAATGAAGGGAAGCAAGAAGGTAATATCAATCCTGAATTCGGCTCTCGCCGATGAATTAACCGCCATCAACCAGTACATTGTTCACAGTGAGATGTGCAAGGACTGGGGATACGATATTCTCCATGAAAAGATCGAAAAGCGTGCCATTCAGGAGATGAAGCATGCAGAAGAACTTATTGGACGCATTATCTTTCTCGAAGGGTGCCCTGTGGTTTCCACGCTGAATCCAATCCACATCGGGGATGCGGTCGAGAAAATGATGGCGAATGACCTTACATCCGAGTATGGAGCGATCAAAATGTATCAGGGGCATATCAAAACATGTCTCGAGCTCGGAGATGCGGGAACACGGGAAACCCTGGAACATATCCTGAAGGATGAAGAGGACCACGCCGACTGGCTGGAAAGCCAGCTGGATCAGATTTCCCAGATGGGAATCCAGAACTATCTCGCCCTCCAACTGCGGGAATCCTGAAAAGGCGAACCTTTCCGTATAAATCACTTACCCTGAGAAGGGGGTCAATCCCCGGGCCGTCTCCCTGTAGCCAGTAAGATCCGGAAGTCCTTGGTTTCTCCTGAAGAGGTGACTTTCCGTGTGGTGTGCACAAATCTGACGTCCACATCTGTGTAGCCGGCCCGGGTAAGGATCTCCCGAAATTCATCCCCGGAGAACCCATGATGGAATACCCCGGTAGAATCTTCATGGAAATCTCCATCTTCCCGATCCAGGTCCGCCATGGCCAGAGATCCACCTGGGTGCAGGAGAGCGGACATCCGGGAAAGCAGTCTGATCGGATCGGGGATATGGTGGAGGGTCATGCTGGATACGATAATGTGGAACCGTTTATCGGGAATCGGATCGTGCTCAAAGTCCAGCTTCCAGACATGAATCCGGTCATGATCGTCGGGATGAATCTTCCCGGACATGACGTTCAGCATGCCCTCCGAACTGTCTACCCCGGTAACGGTGGCGACGTAGGGAGCCATCTCAAAACTGAGAAGTCCGGTCCCACAGCCATAATCCATCAATTCCCAGGAGGGTTTTATCTCGATCTGTCTTCGGATTCCCTCTGCGACGGCCCGGGCAAGTTCGATTCTTCGGGTCTTTGAATCCCAATCTGGAGCGGCATTGTCGAAATTTCTTCTTTGAGTCATGGCGCCAGTATATCAGGTGTATATTTGGTTGGAGAACAGAGATGTATAATAGAAATCGCGATGAAAATCCCTTGTTTTCTCATGGCCCTGTGATGATTCGATCCGAAGCAAAGATCCAGGCATGTGTAAGGATGGAAGCATGAGTCACCAAAAGCTCTCAGGGAGGAAATTCCTCCTTTTTCTCTCTCTGTTCCTGGTCCTGGTTTTGCTCTATTTTGTATGGACATCGTTCTTTTCCCGCATGTCTTCTCCGGATATGGAAAAGACGTGGCCGGTTCCCGGCCGGGTAATCGTGATTACCATCGATACCCTGCGGGCCGATCATCTCTCCTGCTACGGATATCCGAGAGATACATCGCCTTCCCTGGATGCCTTTGCACGGAGCGAAGCCGTAAGGTTTAAAGAAGCCTATGCCTGTTCCTCCTGGACCCTGCCTTCGATGATGTCATTTTTCACCTCTCTTACTCCTCCCCAGCATGGCGTGGAGGATCGGGGGACCCGCCTGAATCCGATCGTACCGACTCTGGCTACGGCCTTTAAGGTTCAGGGTTGGAATACCTCCGCTTTCATTACTCATATTTACGTAAGCCACATCTACGGCTTTGAAAAAGGATTTGACGAATTCCTTGAGCTTTCCATCGACTGGAATTACCGGGAAGGTCAACAGCTTCGAGCGGACCAGCTGAATGAAGCGGTTTTTCCGTGGCTCGAATCTCACGGAAAGCAGAAGTACTTTCTTTACCTGCATTACTTCGATCCCCACTTTCCCTACGATCCTCCTTCACCCTACGATGAGAAATTTTCCGATCCCGGCTACGATGGCGAAGCTGACGGTTCCATCGGATACCTCCTCTCTTATCTGGATCGTACCCGGTTGATGTCGAATGAGGACCTCCAACAGGTCGTCGGGCTCTACGACGGTGAAATCGCTTATGCCGATCATCATATCGGGCGTCTTTTTTCCCGGTTAAAGGAGCTGGACCTCTGGCAGGACAGCCTGATTGTTGTGATGGCTGACCACGGTGAGGAATTCCAGGACCACGGTTCGGTTCACCATATTCGTACCCTTTACCAGGAAGTGGTCCATGTTCCCCTGCTCATCAAACTTCCAGGAAGACCGTCATCCTCCCTGCGAAAGGTGGTTCCGGAACGGATCTCTCTCCTGGACCTGGGGCCTACCATCCTTCGTCTTTCCAATCTCTCTGCGCCTCCGAGCTTCAGCGGCCGACCCTTTGATTCCCTGATGCGTGAGCCCGGAAAGGATCGTACGATCTATGCCCGGACAAGGCGTCACGCGTCTGACAAGGCCGCAATTATCCGCCAGCGCTTCAAACTTATCCATCCTTTCGGTACCAACCACGATCCAGAGGAACTCTATGACCTTCGTGAGGATCCAGGAGAGCAGCGCTCTCTATTGCAGGACAAAACCGAAGTGGCGGATCAGTTGAGGAAAGAGATTGAAGACTACATGAATCCGGATGGGAGCTTCCGGGCGGGAGAGCGTGACCAGGTTGTTTTGAGCGAGGAGCAGAAAAAGCATCTCTCATCCCTTGGCTACCTGGATTGATTCACCTCAAAGGAATATTTCAGGCCGATAACGGATTTTCATGGGTGATCCTATGATGACGCGAACACTGTATTCAGCCCTGGTTTTCATCGCTTTTCTGGCCATCAGTCAACTGGCCGGGATCATGGGAGCGCTGGTCACACGGCCGGCAATTTCCTCCTGGTATGTGCATCTGGAGAAACCCTTTTTTACACCGCCAAACTGGCTCTTTGGCCCCGTATGGATTCTGCTCTATATTCTGATGGGGATTGCCGCTTTCCTCATCTGGCAGAGTTCCGCTTCTCTCAGCCTGATACGTGCCGCACTGATACTCTTTTTCGCACAGCTTGTTTTCAATGCGGCCTGGTCCTTTCTCTTTTTCGGAATGCGCTCACCTCTCCTTGGATTGATTGACATCGGTATCCTGCTCGTTCTCGTGGCATGGACCCTGGTAGCATTCATGCGAATCCATGTAGGGGCGGGGATCCTTCTGATTCCCTATTTTCTCTGGCTCACTTATGCCACGGTCCTGAACGCGGCAATCCTGTGGCTGAATCGCTGAGGGGCCGCCGTATCCTCGTTCTGGGTGCGACGGGGTTTGTGGGTTCAAGGCTCATCCCCGTTCTCCTTTCCAGGGGTGCTTCTGTTCGGGCGGCCGGAAGGTCGATGGAGAGGTTGAAGCACCACCCCTGGAGCACCTCTCCCGGGGTCGAATGTGTTTCCGCGGACGTTCTCGATCCAGCTTCCCTGCGTGAAGCCTGCCGGGGAGTGAATGCTGTTTATTACCTTGTCCATTCAATGAACCCTGGTGTTTCCAATTTCGCATCCACCGATCGAAGAGCCGCGGAAACAATGGCGGAAATTGCGAGGGATTCTGATGTACGACGGATCATCTATCTCGGCGGTCTGGGTGAGGAAGAACAGAAGCTGAGTGCTCATTTGAAATCCCGACATGAGGTCGCTGATATTCTTGCGGGAAGCGGGGTCCCTGTAACTACTCTCAGGGCTGCCATGATTATCGGATCGGGAAGCGCCTCCTTTGAGATTCTTCGTTACCTTGTCGAACGGCTTCCGGCCATGATCACACCCCGTTGGGTCCGAACCCGGAACCAGCCAATCGCCGTGACGGATGTCGTTCATTACCTTGCGGGTGTCCTGTTCCACGAAGATTCAAGGAACCAGACCTATGACATCGGGGGACCGGAAATTCTGACGTACCATGATCTGATGAAGATGTACGCCCGCATCACCGGGCTCTGGAGACGGCTGATTATTCCGGTTCCGGTCCTGACTCCAAGGTTAAGCTCGTACTGGATTCATCTGGTTACGCCCATCCACGCCTCCCTTGCCCGCCCCCTCGCGGAAGGTCTTTCTCATGAAGTGATCTGCAGGGACCATACTATCCTCTCCCTTATCCCCCGCACATTGCTCACACCGGAGGAGGCCATCCGGCGTTCCGTACATCCTTGCATCGAAAATAAATCACCGGGAGAAGATGGGGTTCTCGAGCAACCCGTGCCGGGAGATCCATCCTGGTCGGGCGGTCCCCGGCTGGAGGATGTGAGGAGGAAGATTGTTCGCACCGATCTTCAGCACGCCTGGCATCCGATTGGATCGATTGGAGGCGCGAGGGGATACTACTTTGCCAACTGGCTCTGGAGACTGCGGGGGTGGATGGATAAAATGGTCGGAGGCCCGGGCTTTCAGCCATCCGGTCCATCCGACGAACTCCGCAGGGAAGGAGATTCGGTCGATTTCTGGACGATTAGAATTTGGAATCCTCCCCGTCAGCTTCTTCTGGAAGCGGACATGAAATTGCCCGGTTCGGCGACCCTTGAATTTACCCTCGGACCAGGGGAGGCAGGCCATGTGGAGATCACACAGCGCGCGACGTTTATCCCGCGCGGACTGGGGGGGCTTCTTTACTGGTACCTGATCTATCCCTTTCACGCGGTTGTCTTTCGCGGTATGATTCGAGCCATAGCCCGGAGAGCTGTGAAGAAGGAAAACGGGCAGTCCAGGAAAGAAGGGAATCAATAACCGCCATGGGCCTTTTCAAAATTGAACGCCGCCAGGTGATTCCCGTCAGCCTGACCCGTGCATGGGGATTTTTCTCGGATCCCGGAAACCTGTCAGCCATGACCCCCTCCGACCTTCATCTGGTCGTGGAAGGTAATCCGCCGGCCATGTATGAGGGGATGATCCTTACCTACCGGATCCGGCCTGTGGCAGGCATTGCAGTTCGATGGGTCACAGAGATCACCCATGTCCGCGAACCCCATTTTTTCGTCGACGAGCAGAGAATGGGACCGTACCGTTTCTGGCACCACCAGCACCATTTCCGTGAAGTCCAGGATGGTGTGGAGGTCGAAGATATTGTCCATTACCGAATTCCCTGGTACCCCCTGTCGATTCCTATTCATTCCCTGTTCATTAGACCCCGGCTTCGCGGAATTTTCGATTATCGTTCAGAGAAACTTCGCCAGATCTTTCCATCGGTTCCAGTGGAAGAGCCATGATTCTGCCTGAGAGGATTCGTGATTTAAACAACCATAGGCCTCAAAAAAAGAACTACGTTCTCTACTGGATGCAGGCAAGCCAGCGAGTCCTGGATAATCATGCCCTGCACTATGCGATCGGATTGGCAAACCAGTGGAAGTGCCCCCTTCTGGTCTATTTCGGGCTGACTGACGGATATCCAGGGGCCAACCTTCGCCATTACCGTTTTATGCTGGAAGGGTTGCGGGAGGTTGCCGCAGAAGTAAAGGAAATGGGAGTCGCTTTTGTTCTTCGCAAAGAAGATCCTGAGGAAGGTGTGATGGAACTTGGACGGGAAGCTTCGGCGGTCGTGGTGGATTGCGGATATACGCGCATCCAGAAACAATGGCGAAGCCAGGCGGCCATCCAATTGCAATGTCCTCTGATCCAGGTGGAAACCGATGTCATTGTCCCCGTGGAAACTGCTTACCCCCGTGAAGCCTGGTCTGCAGCTGTATTGCGACGCAGAGTAAGTCAGCTTCTTTCCGACTACCTGGTCCCGCTTCACCCGCAACCTCTGCGGTATCCATGGATGGGGGAGCTGCCGGAAGGATTAGACGTGAATGACCTTCCTTCCATTCTGGAATTGCTCGACGTAGACCGTACTGTTCCCCCGGTCCCCGGGTTACAGGGAGGGACGGCCCGGGCCCTTGACTCATTTACTTCGTTTGTTGAGCACAATCTTGATCACTACCATGAAGATCGAAACGATCCTTCGCTCCAGGGAGCGTCGGGCATGAGCCCCTATCTCCACTTTGGTCAGATCTCTCCTCTGACGTTGGCTCTCATGGCCAGGAATAGACCCGGCCCGGGTTCGAAAGCCTTTCTCGAAGAACTGATCGTCCGGAGAGAGCTTGCGGTCAATTTTGTTCATTACAACGCCGAGTACGATACCGTTCAATGCTTACCGGAATGGGCGGTTCGAACGTTATCGGAGCATGCTTCTGATGACCGTGAAACACTCTATTCGTTTTCGGAACTGGAAAGGTCCCAAACCCACGATCCTTACTGGAACGCGGCACAGCTGGAGATGGTTCGGACCGGGAGTATGCACGGATACATGCGGATGTACTGG
The DNA here is from genome assembly GCA_035593605.1 of Thermoanaerobaculia bacterium. Taxonomy (NCBI): domain Bacteria; kingdom Pseudomonadati; phylum Acidobacteriota; class Thermoanaerobaculia; species Thermoanaerobaculia bacterium. The sequence goes on from DAOSWS010000002.1 coordinate 89,722, forward strand.
GGAAAGAAGATCCTTGAGTGGTCCGCGACATGGGAGGAGGCGTTTCAAACCGCCCTTGATCTTAATAACCGGTGGGAACTGGATGGAAGGGACCCCAACGGATTTGCCGGTGTGGCCTGGTGTTTCGGGAAGCATGACCGCCCGTGGCAGGAACGTGCCATATTTGGAAAGATCCGCTACATGAACGACAAAGGACTGACGCGGAAATTCGACATGGATGGCTATGTGCAGCGGATCTCCGAGCTTGAACCCTATCCCTTCTGATTACAAAACCTTCTGATCCGTAGTGGCTTTTAGTGATTTCGCTGGTATTGTCCGCTCTTCGCTAATGTTCTCTGTTGTGTAGCGGCCATTTACTTTGTCCATCTTTTTGCTTTGAAATATGTTGACACGCTCAATTTACCTATTCCTTGTGTGTGAATCTGTTTCCAAAATTACAAATATGCAACCATCGGATTATGAGTGACAAGGCGGGGGTTTATTTTGGATTCAGCAGTAACTCCATCATGGGTGTGGCTGTTTCGAAATGGACCATGGAATCATAGGGGACCCCGAGTAAGCCCGTCGATAGCCCGGGTCCATGCATGCCATCCAGGAAGAGGTGAGCCTGGCCGGCCGCAAGAAGCTCATCCAGGGGGGTGAGGAGTTCAATAAGCCGTGCAGCGGTTTGCTTTCCCATTTCCTGGATCGTGGTTTGGATCGGGTTGCCCAGAACGGGGTGACGATATTCGATCGGATGTTCAAAGAAGGGGATCTTTACGGGCTCAGGAGAGGGATAGAAAGAAGAGAGGATCAGATCACGATCGAAGATGGGCAGGGTACCCAGAGCATTCACCAGGAAACGGATGGAAGGTCTGAAAAAAAGAGACTGAATCCAGGCATGGTTGCGAATGGCTCTCCGAATGCTCGTTTTCCCTGCTGAACCCTGGACGCCGTAAAACGCTGATATTCTCTGGACGAGCCATGACCGGGATACCGGGATGCCTTTCAGAAGGTTCCTTACCCGTCCACGATTGGGAAGGCTTTGAGCCGAAGCCACATAAATGTCAAGGTAGGTTTCAAAGGTATGGTGGCGGATCGATGCCGTCCGGTTCCGGTCTCGATCGCCTGAAACCCGTCGCCCAGAAACGTAATAGACAAGGGGATGAAACGATGCGTCGGCCAGGATGTGGGTAAGTGCCCCGACTGCAAGAGCCAGGGTGGCAGGGTTACCGCGCGGCTCGTCCTTCAGGAGTCTTCGAATCGAGTCGAAGGTATCTTCTCCCGCCGTGCCGTTCAAAATCTTTTCCGCGTGATCCAGGGAAGGGAAGGGATGTCCCCGAATCGTGTAATACGAGGAATCGTGCACCACAGCGCCGAAAAGGTAGAGAGGAAGGTGGGTTTCCAGGCATTTCTTCAGAGGGCCGGATGGAAGAGCATTCCGGACCTCCATGGCCAGGGTCCAGTGGGTCAGTTCTTTTGGCACCCTGTCTCCGAAAGGTCGATACGTACCAGGATGAAGACTCCCGTACCGAGGAGAAGAAGCAGGCTTAAGACCCCGAACCGTGAATGCCCGGAGAGGCGGGTGGTCAAACCCATCAGAATGGGTCCAAGTACAACGGCAAACTTGCCGAAGATGTTGTAGAACCCGAAGAACTCCGAAGCGGAATCACGGGGTACCAGACGGGCAAAGAGAGAACGGCTCAGAGCCTGGATTCCTCCCTGCGATGAGGCGACAAGAAGGGCCATGACCCAGAAGAGGATCATCTGCATGTCCGGGTCTGCAAGGGAGGGGAGGAGATAGCCGGTCAGAATGATGAGAGTGTAGACACCAAGTCCGGCCAGAAGCATGAATCGCCCGCCCAGTTTCCTTGCAAGCCAGCCGTAGAGAAGGGCACAGGGAAAGGCGACAAACTGGATGACCAGGACAACTGTCAACAGCATGGACGTTCCGAAACCCAGGTCCTTCCCGTAGGCTGTGGCCATGATGATGATCGTATCCACGGCGTCAATGTAGAAAAAATAGGCGAGGAGGAAGAGGAAGGGTTTCCTGTACTGTCGGATATGGCTGAATGTGGCGCTTAATCGCCTGATTGAGTCACGCACAGGATGAGAAGTGGGAGGGACGCCATGGTGCTGGGTGACGTTTCTTGCCATGGGAATACCGAAGACGAACCACCAAACAGCCGTGATCACAAAAGCCAGGCGAGTGGCTTCCCCTGGTCCGGATAGTCCTACAAGGGAAGGATACTGGATAATGGCCAGACTCAGCAGGAAGGGGATGGTACTTCCAATGTATCCCCATCCGTATCCCAGCGTGGAAATCCAGTCCATCCGCTCCTCTCTTGTTACATCGACAAGAAAAGCGTCGTATACGACATTGGCACCGGAAAACCCGATTCGAGCAATTCCATAAAGGAGAAGACAGAGCGTGATGGTTCCCGGTCCGGAAAGGGCAATAGGAAGGGTGAAGAAAACGCCGATCAGCCAGAAGATCATCCACACAGGTTTTTTGAATCCGCGGATGTCTGCCAGGGAGCCCAGAAACGGGGCGATAAGGGCGATGCAGAGGGAAGCAAATCCATTGACGAAACCCCACTGGGAAGTGGAAACAGCAGGGTCGACTCCGGATGAAACAACCTCCTTGAAATAGAGAGGAAGAATGGCTGTAGTAGCAATCAGAATGAAGGCTGAATTGGCCCAGTCATAGAGGATCCAGGATTTTTCGTGTCGTGTCAGGGCCATGGCCGGGTACGAATTACTTTTTTTGAAAGGGGGCAAACATAGAAAAAACGGGAATCCCAGGCGTTTGGGACTCTCATTCTGATGGGGAGAGTACCTCCCAGCAGGAACCCTCGCAGGAGTGATTCTCAAGGCTTCCAAACTTGGGATTGTCGCAGCATACGCCCTTGAGTTTCAGATCTCCATCTTCATCCTTCCATTCCACGAGAAGGTGGGCCGATCGTCCTTCCTCAGGGCAGGTCACGGTTTCTTCGCTCCAGATAATGGTCTCTTTCATGGCAACCTCCTCATTTCTGACGACCGGCAATGTCTGGTCCTGATTATTGTACGACAGAGATTGGGTGAGGTCCAGAGCCAGGGTTCAGGTTATCTTGAGTACGACAAAGGTGATGTCGTCTTCCTGGTGCCGTTCCTTCCGCCACTCATCTCCGGCATTGACGAGGTGCTCAATGATCTGTCCGGGACTTTGGTCGGCCACCTCTTCAAAGATGCGGATCGCCCGCGGGTAATCCAGGATCTCTTCCTCGTCACTGTATAATTCAGCAAACCCATCTGTCATCAGCAGAATCGTATCCCCCGGATCCAGATGGAAGTTCTCATCCCGGTGAGGGACGGGGAAATCCACGCCCAGAAGCATACCCTCAACCAGGAGTTCCGTTACGGTTTCTTTGGCTGCCTTGTAGATCAGGACCGGAGGCATTCCTGCGGAGGTGAGATTTACATTACCATCTTTGTACCGGAGAAGGGTTAAGGCCATCCACATGTTTTCCAGCCGCATGGTCTTCAGCAAAATATTGGTTTGCTGCATGAATTCTAAAAGGTTCGTTTTCCCTCGTAAGGTGGAAAAGAGACCCTTCATGATCGCGACCATGATCCCGGATCGAGTCCCGTGGCCGGTTGCATCTCCAATTGCCACGGTCAGACTCCCATCCTCACAGACGTGGAAGTCGTAATAATCTCCACCCACTTCGGAGGCGGTCTGCATAAATGCTGCAATTTCCAGACCGGGGATCGAAGGGGGCCGTACCGGCAGCATGGAAAGCTGAAACCTTCTAGCCTCTTCCAACTCCTGATTCTTAAGATCGATTTCGTTTTGCAGCGCTCTGGACTGAGCTTCTGCGACACGGGACTGAAGTTCCGCCGCCCTGGCTCTCAGCTCTGCTTCTGTCAGACGGGCCTTTTCCCTCTCCCGGGCTTTTTCAACGCGAACGATGGTCAGAACGAGGCCCACGGCGCCAAAGAGGTAGAAGAGATAAGCCCACCACGTTTTCCACCACGGAGGATGGATGCGGATGCGCAGCTGAGCCCCTTCATCGTTCCAGATGCCATCACTGGAAGCTGCTCGAACATGAAAGGTGTACGATCCAGGAGGAATGTTGGTGTAGATAGCAATCCGACGGTTTCCCGCCATCGTCCAATCGTCCTCTAATCCCTCCAGCCGGTAGGCGTACTGATTTTTCTGAGGAGCACTGAAGTGGAGACCGACATACTCGAAAGACATGGAGTTCTGATTGTAGGGGAGATCGATTACTTCGGTAACGCAGATAGCCTGACGCAGAGGAGAATGCTCGCCCACGGTAACCGGTTTATTGAACAGACGGAATCCGGTTATGGTCACTTTGGGCGGGTGCGGGTTTTCACTCAATATGTCGGGGGAAAAAACATTCAACCCTCTGACACCTCCGAAAAACATATCTCCGGAGTCGTTTCTAAAGGATGCGCCGGCGTTAAACTCCATGCTTTGAAGGCCATCTTCGACACCAAACCTCTTGATCATTCCGGTTTCCGGCGTAAATCGGGCGATTCCCGCATTGGTCGAAAGCCAGAGATGTCCCTCCCCATCCCTCAAGATTCCGTAGATGACATTATTGGGGAGACCATCTCGCTCCATAATATGGGTGAAACGCCCGGTTGTAGGATCGAGACCGTTCAGCCCGCCCCCGAGTGTTCCAACCCAGATTTTGCCCTCTTTATCCTCCTCCAGGCACTGGGTGTAAGGGTGATTCAGACCATAGGGATTTCCAGGGTCGTGAGTCCAGCAGTCAAACCCATTTTCTTTCCGCATGTACCGGCACACTCCACCGCGTGCCGCAATCCACAGGGTTCCTTTGCTGTCTTCCATGATGTCCCGCACGGCATCACCCGGAAGACCTCCTCCCGGGCCCAGACCGATCGTGAAATTGGTGAAGGTATTCTTTTCGGGATCCCACCGGATCAGGCCATATCCTGCCGTTCCGAACCACATGGACCCATGGCTGTCCTGATGAATGGCGATAACGCCCCGCGCATTCAGCTGACTTATTCTGGGAATGTTAAATGAAAAGGGCTGAAAGTCTTTGTCCGAAGCGCGTTTTCGGTGCAGGCCCATCCGGGCGGCCCCTGCCCATATCGTCCCTTCTTTGTCGCAATACAGAGACTGAATCGTATCATTCGGAGGATTCATGGAATCCTCTTTTTCTGTATAAAAATAGTGGCGGATCGAACCTGAGTTCCGATCGATTTCATTGAGCCCGCGCTGTGTACCCACCCACAGCTTTCCATCCAGATCCTGGGTAACGGACCACACCATGTTACTGGTCAGCGTTTCGGTTTCTGTCGGGTTTTTCTGAATCCGTGAAAATTTGGTTCGTGTCGCATCGTAGATGTCCAGCCCCATGGTTTCAGTACCGATCCAAAGAATTCCCGAGGCATCCATATAGAGGCGATAGATGGGGTTATCACTTAACGATCCGGGGTCATTGGGATCGGGGGAAAAATGGTCCAACTCACCCGTCTGGGCCGAGAAACGGTATAGACCTCCATCCCGCAGGGCAAACCATACCGATCGGTCCCGGGTCATCAGGCCGGCCGTTAAACGTTCCTGCCAGTTCGGTGCCGGGTCAATCGAAAAGGGCTCCAGATATTCAAAGTGATCCGATGCTTCTCCCGGTACGAATACACCCTGAGATGTCAGACAAACCAGTCCCTTGTCGGTTTCACACATGAAGTAGGGAACCAGGGGGGAGGGATCCACGGACTCCATGGGTACCTGATGGAAGGACTTATCCTTCGAGTCCCATCGAAGGACCTGTGTATCCGCAAGCACCCACACCTGCCCCCTGTCATCGGAAAAGATACGGAGTCTTTCCAGTGCATGCCCCGTATCTTTATCAGTCAATGGATATTGGAACCACTCTCCTGTACGGGGAAGAAACTGGATGATCGTCGACAGCCTGTTTCCCGCCGAAATCCATAAGTTTCCCCGGGAATCTTCACAGATTGTGCCGATTAACATGCCTCCGGATGACACATCCTTTTCGGGAACAAGAGGAAATGAGGTAAAAGTTTCAGTGTCTGAATCAAAACGGGCAAGCCCTCCTCCGGCTGTCCCGACCCAGAGAGTTCCTTCTCGATCTTCGTATAAAGCGCTTACGATACTGTAGGGAAGGGAACCGGGATTACCCTGAATATTTCGATAGATCGTGAAGGAATAGCCGTCATACCGGTTGAGTCCATCAGAGGTCCCGAACCACATGAATCCCTGACGATCCTGCAAAATCGCCGTGATCGTTCCCTGGGAGAGGCCGTCATCGACCGTGAGATGATCAAAGGCCATGAGGTTCGCTGTGAATACTCCAGAAAGGAGGATGCAGACAAAGGTCGCTATCCTCAAGAAACAAGTTTGGTGAAGAGACATGAAGATTCGTTTCATCGGGTTAAACAGTCATACGAAAATTCTCACCAAAGGGTTCATGGGAGAGTAAAGGTACACGGAAAGGAAATGGAAACCCGCCGGTCCGGCGAGTTTCCGGCAGTCGGAAGAACGGCATTGGGGAGGGAGGTTTAAGTCTACTGCCATCTATGATAACAATCGAACCAGCCGCAAACATTCCCATTTCCCTGGTCTACTCTGCCTTCAATTCTTTCATTTCCAGCAGGGTGGGAGTAAAGGACGAGACTTTCCAGCCGTCAGGAGTCTTTATCACGATGGCTTCCGTTTCGATGCGTGCCGCCATGGTAGCCCGCATGGCAGAAGTCACGCCGGGCGGGTTAAAGAGGATCAGGATACGACCACGAGCATCCACCCCCTCCCCAGCAGGACTGGTTTCCATACTGTCCACGTGAACGGTGACCCCCATAATGCTTTCCATCATATGGTGGGTAACATCATTCACTCCCAGGCCTTTCAGATCCTCCCGCAGACCCGGAGCGCCATAATTCATCGCCTCTCCCAGTCGATTCAGTGCCCAGGATTCGCTGAACTCCTTGAACGCCTTTTCACTGCCGGAACCCACAAAGAGCTTCAAGACAAAAAAGAGAACCACAACACATACCAGAATCAGGATTACTTTTTTCATGTCAGCACCTCAGTTTACGTAGGATCACATCTATTCGATGTACGGATGCTCTCTGCTTTCTATTCTACAGGGATCCGGTCTCATGATCCAGACACATGGTATAATTTCTCCGTGGAACGGAGGGCGCTGATCGTCGAACTTCCCGTCGAGGTCTACGCCAGAATCCTGCCCGTACTTACCAGGGGGGGGTTCTCTGTGGATCGTCTGACTCGAGCGCAGGGTGCGTCGAGCTTTATCCTTCACCAGTCGTATGACCTCATTCTTATGGGGTACCCTGTTTCCGGCAGAGGCGTGCAGGATTTGTTCGAAATTCTTCGATGGGAAGATTCCCCCTGCCTCCATACTCCTCTCCTGATGTTTTCACATCCCGCCAAAATAGATGAAGCCAGAAAGTATGTTGGACGGGGTGCCAGCCGTGTCATGCCCATCAATTCAGCCGCCCAGTTCATCATGGCCACGATCGAGGAACTCCTGTACGTCGCACCAAGGCTGATGACGCAAATCATGGTGCGGTTAGATATCCCGGAACGACGTCCCAGGGGTATTATCCTGTGTCAGACAATCAACCTTTCCGCTACGGGTATGCTGGTTCAGACGGGACGGCGCCTCGATATCGGTGACCTGGTGAACTTTGAATTTATCCTTCCCGGAGATAAAGAGGTTGTCCATGGATCGGGTGAAATCGTCCGCCATACCCTTCTCAGTAAAGAGAAATCCGGCGGAATGGCGATCAAATTTACGCACTTTGACGGAGATAGTGATCTTCGACTATCTTCCTTTATTTCAGGACGTTGTGATAAAGTTCAATCGGAAAATTCCAGGGTGGCGACGGTCTGAACTGCATGGCTTGTGAAATATAGCGCTTGACAGGCATCATAAAATGATGTATTATAAGACTATAATAATGATAGACATTAAGGATATATAGATGCTCTCGAGAAAGGCTAAGTACGGATTGAAGGCCATCCTGTACCTTGCTCAGGTACACGGAAAAGGGCCTGTGCTGATTTCCGACCTGGCTGCCGCGGAGCGTATTCCAAAGAAGTTTCTGGAGCAGATTCTCCTGGAACTTCGCAAGCAGGGCCTTCTCTTTGCGCGAAGGGGCCGGGGAGGAGGATATGAACTTGCACGTCCGCCACGAGATATCACAATGGGAAGTGTGATACGGATTCTGGATGGACCCCTTGCCCCCGTCTCCTGTGTCAGCCAGACTGCCTACCGGCCCTGCGAAGAATGCCTCGACGCTAAGAGTTGCGGGATCCGGCTTGTCATGCAGGATGTGCGGGATGCCATGGCGGATATCCTGGACCATACTGATCTTGCAGCGGTTCTTCTCAAGAGTGAATCGCACCGAAAAAGGGGAGAGGACTGATGCTTTTTTTTCGTGCCTATATGTCTATAAAAACTATGGACAATATATTTAATATGGGATGGATCCTCGTGATACTCCCTGCCCTGACGGGCTTTTCTGAGGAGATGGATCCAGGGAGGATCTATGTTCCGTAATTTCTTGTGTGTCGTACTTTTCATCGCTTGTCTTGCATCTATCGGATGCGGACCTGAACCGGAGAAAATTGATTCCGAAACGTTACAGGGAAAGATCACTCTTTCCGGCGCGTGGGCTCTCTATCCCATGGTCGTGACATGGGCCGAAGCCTTTCAGAAGGAAAATCCAGGTGTTATGGTCGAAGTATCTGCAGGAGGGGCAGGGAAAGGAATGGCCGATGCCCTTTCCGGGACTGTGGATCTTGGCATGGTTTCCAGGGATATCTCGATGGAGGAAGTCGCCCAGGGTGCCTGGTGGATTTCAGTCGTCCGGGATGCAGTTGTCCCCACGGTGAATGTCTCGAACCCGCTTCTCGATCAACTTCTGGCCAGGGGAATGGATCGGGAGACCCTGCGGTCAATCTGGATCACGGGAAAGACTCAGAACTGGAAGGAGAGTCCTGGAAATGAACCTCCTCTTTCCATCCATGTCTACACCCGATCCGATGCCTGTGGTGCGGCCAAGACCTGGGCTGACTTCCTGGGTGGGGAACAGGAAGATCTTATGGGAGTCGGAGTCTATGGCGATCCCGGCCTGGCCGAAGCGGTACGGAGTGATCCCCTGGGGATCGGGTACAACAATATCAACTATGCCTATGACCGATCTACCCGGCACGCAAATCAGGGAATCCGCGTACTGCCCATCGATCTGAATGGGAGTGGATCCATTGAACCCGAGGAAGACGTATATGGGACTCTCGACTCGATTACCGAGGCGATCGCGAAAGGTATCTATCCTTCTCCGCCTGCCAGGGATCTTCACCTTGTGACAAAGGGTGTACCTGAACGGAAACTGGTCCGATCCTTTCTTCTCTGGATCCTCAAGGATGGTCAGAGATTTGTCGAGCCTGCCGGGTATATTGCACTCCCGGAAGCAAAGCTTCAGGACCAGATGAAATCCCTGATCGATCCAGCGGCCGTGCAGCCCTGATACCCATGCGTCGGTTCCTGGATAGCTCGGCCAGGAGAGGGATGCAGCTTCTTTCCTTCTTCAGTCTGGTTCTCATGGTCACCATAGGTATCGCACTGCTGGTGAAATCTCTGCCGATTTTAAAGGCTCACAACCTGAGTGACCTTCTCCTGGGTTCGAGCTTCAAACCTCTTCGGGGCGAGTTCGGCTTCCTTCCATTTCTGGTTGGAACCCTGTGGGTGACGGGAATTGCCGTTGGAATTGCCTTCCCTCTATCTCTTCTTTCGGCTCTGTACCTGTCAGAGTACGCTCCCGGTTCTCTGCGAAACGCGTTCCGGCCCCTTATCGATCTTCTTGCAGGAATCCCTTCCGTCATCTACGGTGTCTGGGGAATCGTCGTCTTTGTGCCGCTTGTCCGGGATCACCTGGCCCCCGCCATGGGCCGGTTTTCATCCGGGTATTCGGTTCTCACGGCAGGTATTGTGCTGGCGGTCATGATCCTTCCCGTCGTGATTCATGTTCTTCTTGAGGTCTTTTCCGCGGTTCCGGTGGAATCTAGGGAAGCGGCTCTCTCTCTTGGAGCCACCCGCTGGCAGGCCGTAAAGCACGTCGTTCTTCGACGATCCATTACGGGGATCATTGCCGCCTGTGTTCTGGGGCTCACCCGGGCGTTTGGAGAGACCATGGCCGTACTGATGGTTGCGGGTAATGTACCGGTTATCCCCCGGTCTCTTCTGGATGCCGGGTATCCGCTTCCGGCTTTGATTGCCAACAATTACGGCGAAATGATGTCCATCCCCCTTTATGATTCGGCGCTGATGCTGGCCGCCCTGCTTCTCTTTGGTGTCATTCTCTTCTTTTCGATTCTTTCCCGCTGGGTACTGGTGCGGATAGAGAGGAGGACCCTGTGATCCGGCGATGGGTACGATGGGAGGAAAGGTTTTTTGTGGGCTTGATGATTGGAGCCACATTGCTGATCGCGCTTACCCTCCTGTCCATCGTTGGAACCATCGTGATCAAGGGACTCCCGGCGATGAGCCTGGATATGGTGTTGAAAACTCCCCGCGGAGGGTTTTATCTCGGAAAGGAGGGAGGGATTCTCAACGCCATTCTCGGGTCTCTCTTTCTGACCGGTGGTTCTACGCTTCTGGCTCTCGGATTGAGCCTCCCGGTGGCGTTATACCTGAACCTCTATGCAAGAAAGGGATCGCCCACAGCTCATCTCGTTCGACTTGCCCTGGACCTTCTCTGGGGGGTCCCTTCCATTGTCTACGGGGCTTTCGGGTTTACTCTCATGATTGCGATGGGGATGAAGGCTTCCCTTCTGGCTGGCATTATCACTGTGACCCTTCTAATCATTCCGATTATGGCCCGTGCGATGGATGAAGTGATCAGTATGGTCCCGACGGAGCTTGTGGAAGCCTCTCTCAGCCTGGGGGCAACCCGTCTGGAAACGGCGTTGCGCGTTGTGGTTCGACAGGCTTTCCCCGGACTGCTGAGTGCTGTTCTTATTGCCGCGGGACGGGGAGTGGGGGATGCGGCAAGTGTTTTATTTACGGCCGGATTTTCTGATGCCGTGCCATCGTCCCTTCTTGATCCCGTTGCAACCCTGCCCCTTGCCATCTTTTTTCAGCTGGGAACTCCATTTCCCGAAGTCCAACAGAGAGCCTATGCCTCTGCCATGATTCTTACCATCCTGATCCTGCTCCTGTCAGGGAGTGCAAGATGGATATCCCGTCGCTGGATACGCCACGTTGTGAAATAGGAGATACCATGTCGACTCACATTTCCGTTGAAAACCTGAACGTACATTATGGAAAAGCGCAGGCACTGCATTCCATCAATATGGAAATCCCGGATCGTGCAATCACCGCCATTATCGGGCCCTCAGGGTGCGGAAAATCGACACTTCTCCGTACATTCAATCGACTTGTAGATACGGTGGAGGGAACTTCAGTCTCGGGCAGCGTTCTGGTTGATGGCGAAGATATCTATGCGCGGAATGCGGATGTGACAAGGATTCGTCGAAAGATGGGTCTCCTTTCCCAGCGTCCCTTTCCACTGCCAATGTCCATTTATGACAACGTCGCCTATGGTCCGAGAATCCATGGAACGCCAAACCGCAAGGATCTGGATGCTATCGTGGAAAAGTACCTGAAGATGTCCAGCCTCTGGGAGGAAGTGAAGGATCGCCTCCATGAGCCTGCTACAAGGCTTTCCATCGGTCAGCAGCAGAGGCTCTGCCTGGCCCGCGGCCTGGCGGTAGAACCGGAAATCATCCTGGCGGATGAACCGACCTCGGCCCTTGATCCCGTAGCCAGCCAAAGGATTGAGCAGCGTTTTAAAGCATTGAAAGACAGTTACACCATCATCCTGGTTACTCATATCCTTCGGCAGGCGCGACGGCTGGCCGATTATGTGATCTTCCTTTACATGGGAGAGCTAATAGAGCATGGAAAAGCGGAGGACGTTTTCTCAAGTCCGAAAGAACCCCTGACCCGTGATTACATCATGGGTACAATCAGTTGAGGGCAGCCGAATGAGGTTGTAAATCCTTTCTTGAAAAGAAAGGCCGTTTCTGACACAATACAGACGTGTTCACCCTACCGAACCTTCTGACGATTTTACGGATTTTTCTGGTCCCCATTCTTGTCGTTGTTCTGCTGACCCGATTTGAAAACAGGGAATACATCGGTCTGATCATCTTCTGGCTGGCCTCAATCACTGACTTTCTTGACGGGTATCTTGCCCGTAAATATTCACAGGTGACCACACTGGGAAAGCTCCTTGATCCAATCGCGGACAAGCTGTTAATTTCGAGTGCATTCATTTCACTTGTAGAACTGGGCCTGGCTCCCGCATGGATGGTTCTCATCATCATTGGTCGTGAATTTGCCGTCAACGGGCTTCGCAACGTCATTATCGAAAAGGGGCTTGTTCTCTCGGCCAGCAGGCTGGGGAAATTTAAAATGGGATCCCAGGTTGTATGTATTTCACTTCTTATCCTGGGGGAAAAACTGGGAGAATTCGCCTTTCTGGGGAATGTTGCGCTGTGGGTCGTTCTTGTCGCAGCGATCGGGTCGATGGTAGATTATTTCGCCAAATTCTGGATCCTTCTCTTTCCAAAGAATACTGAATGACAAACAGGGCCAGGATTCGAAAGACATTTTTCAGCGGGCTGATCCTGCTTCTGCCTCTTTGGGTGACCCTTTCCCTCACCGCGTTCATCATCAAGAGGATCACGTCTTTTGTCAGCCCCGGGATATCCAAGATTTTCGAAGCGCTGGAGATCGATATTTCCGCGCCTCTTCTCTATGTCCTCTCCCTGGTCATCGCTCTTCTCCTGATCTACCTGGTGGGCCTTCTGGGACGCAGGGCGGCAGGAAAAGCCGTCATGGCATCCCTGGACAGGCTTTTCCTCAGAATTCCGGTGCTAAAAACGATCTATGCCAGCACACAGCAGATTCTCAGCGCCTTTCAGGGAACCAAAACACGAACCTTCCAGAAGGTCGTGTTAATCGAATATCCAAGACCGGGGATTCAGACCCTTGCCTTCGTCACCAACCAGATGGGGGAGTATCTGACTCTTTTCATCCCGACGACACCCAACCCGACTTCCGGCTGGCTGGCTCTGATGAAGGAGGAAGATTGTATCACGGTGGATCTTACGCCTGATGAGGCACTCAAGCTGATTATCTCCGGAGGGATCATCCTACCCAAACACTTCACTTTCCAGGCACTGACTCGACCGTGATGCAATTTCTGATCCGACACTATCGAAAGGTCGCTTTTGCAACCGTCCTGATCACCATCGGATGCGTCTTTATCATTCCGGGGCTTCAGATAGAAACGGATATCGTCAAACAGATGCCTCAGGATAACAAGGTTTTTGAAACCTTCCGTCATGCTGTCGAAGATGTGGGTACCCTGGATGTCTTTCTGATCATCCTTCGCCTGGATCCCGATTCCGATATGGATACGATCACCCATTTTGCCGATGAACTGGCTGTAAATGTGGAACGTTTGCCCGATATCCGACGGGTGGAATATCGGCTTCCCGATCCCCTTGCCTATTATGGAAGGCTGCTTCCCCATCTCATGGCGATGTCTTCCGACGAAGAATGGGAGGCTGTTCGGGCTCGTCTCGAAACCGGTGCCATCGAACGCAACCTTGCCCTCGTCAAGAGCCGTCTCCAGACACCGCTCTCCGGAACAGTAAAAGGCTGGCTTCGAAACGATCCTCTGAACTTCCTGGAAATCTTCCAGGATCGCCTGACCCAGGACGGACAGGGTTTTTCCCTCGATTTCGGGACCGGCTACTTTCTTTCCGGGGATCACCGCTTTCTGATCCTTATCGCCCGTCCCATGCGCCCGGCACAGGATATCCTTTTCTCCCGTGAACTTGTGAGGGAAGTGAAAGAAGTGGAAGAGCGCACCCTGGGAGAATTTCGAAAGTCACAGGACCTGCCTGAGTTTCAGGTCACAATTGAACATGGGGGCGGATACGTCATCGCCATCGAAGACGGTGCGATCGTCAAGTCGGACATGTTGCGCAATATGGCGACGTCGTTTATTGGCGTTCTCATCCTCTTCCTCTTTGCCTTCCGAAGATACGGTTCCCTGATCTTTGCCGCCATTCCCATTGCCGTGGGGATGCTGCTTACCTTCACCTTTGCGACCCTTGTCATGAAAGAGGTGAATGCCGCCTCCTCCGCCTTTGCCGCTCTTCTTATCGGGCTGGCCATCGATTTCATTATTGTCACGTATGCCCGTTACATCGAGGAGAGGGGGCACGGGATCGATTGTGAGGGAGCCTGCAGGCTCCTGTCCCGCACCGTGTATCCGCCTATATTTATCGGCGCCATCACGACCGCAGCGACCTTCGCATCCTTCGGTGTGACGACTCTGCCCGGACTTCGGGAGCTGGGGCTTCTGACCTCGACGGGAATCCTGATCTGCATGGCCACAATTTTCATCCTTCTCCCCACGATGTTACTTATGGATGCCGGGAAGAAGAGAGTGTCCCGCCTCTATCTCCATTCCTTCGGTTCCGATCAGATTGTTCGATTCTCCATCCGCCATACCTGGATCATCCTGATTGGATCGATTGTCATTACTATAGTCTGCATCTATCTGGCAGTCGGAATTCCCTTTATCGATGATGCCAACACGATGCGAAGCCCTGACAACCGGGGTGTTGTGCTTCGGAAGGAACTCGCTGAATCCTTCGGAACGACCTTCTCCCCCATGATGGTCCTGGTTGAAGCTCCTTCGGAAGATGAGCTTGTGGAGCGAAACTCCAGGCTCAAGGACTTTTTGAATCAGCTCAAGTCTGAAGGGGTGATCACAGGACATGCGGGCCTCTATCAGCTCCTCCCCTCCATATCCTGGCAGCAGGAAAACATTGAACGGAGAAAATCGGAATTCACACCGGAGCATGTGGAAGAAATTCGTAGGGTATTCACCACTACCTGCCAAAAGCTGGAACTCAATGTCGGGGTTTTTGAAACCTTTCTGGGTACCTTCTCCAAAACGCTGGAAAACCCGACTCCGATAACGATAGCCTCCCTTCCGGAACATGATCCGTTGATCCAGCAATTTATCCGACGGTCTGAGGGTAAGGTGGAGAGCATCGTGTCGATCTATCCTCCACAGGGTATGTGGCGACGGGAGCCTCCTCCGACACTCGAATCCTGGATCGACAAGCAGGGGGAGGGAATGACCCTTACGGGAGTGAACGTGTTAAGCCGTGAAATCCGTACGATAGCCCGTCGAGATGCTTTCCGGGCGACAGTTCTGGGATTTGTCCTCGTTTTCATTCTTCTCTACCTTGACTTTAAAAAACTGTCCCTCACCTTTTTCTCATTGATTCCCCTGGTGTTCGGGATCCTGTGGATGCTCGGGACGATGAGGCTCCTCGATATTCCGCTCAACAGTATGAATATTTTTGTCATCGCAATGATCATCGGGATCGGGGTCGACTATGGCATCCACGTCGTCCATCGCTATATGGAGGGAAAAGATGACCCCTGGGCCAGCGTGGCGCGAACGGGGAATGCCATCATCGTTGCGGCCCTCTCCACGATGATTGGCTTCGGGACCCTCACAATGTCCCACTTCCCGGGGCTGCGAAGCATGGGGCTCCTTGCAATCCTTGGGGCAGCCTATTGTGCTCTTGCCTCCCTCACAGTTTTCCCCGTCTTTATCAAGGTTGCCCACCTCTTCCGCCGCGATAATTCCTGAATCATTTCATATTCGATTCAGACGCGCGAAAACCAATGATTTTCGCATCTTTGAGTGCTATTTTGCCATTCATTCCGGGTAGAGTAATATAATAGGTATCTGGTAGAGTCTGTGTGATCCGGATAGTAGAACGCTGTTGCAAGAATGGATAAACCCAGTAAATTCGATTTGGTTTTCATTCAGGAGGGTGGACAATTAATCAACGAATAATCATCCGTTCAAGGTAACGAAGAACAGGTGTTATCATGATCCGGCTCCGCAGCTCAATCCGATCCATTTTTAATCGGATTCGTCGCCTCTGGTGGTTTGTCCTTCGGATTCCCTGCCTTTTCCTGCCTTCCGGGAAGGTTCCTCGAAAAATCCTCTTCGTCTGTCAGAATGCTTTAATGGCGGAACATCTGGCCTCTGTCTGGTCGCTTATCAGGGAAGATGACCGGATCCAATCTTCAATCTTTCCAATTGTTTCTGAATCGGATGACCGGGAAGAGATCCATCGGGCTATACTGCATCACCTGCCTTTTCCGAAGGTTTGTCCTGCAGTTGCATATACCGCTAATTGGGATCTGCTGATAACCGCCGACCGTGTAGATCGATATCTTCTGAGGCCGTCCAGGTATCCGGCATTGAGGGTCCAGCATGGAGTGGCCTTTGACCGTATCTCAAAAAAAGATAACTATCTTTTGCGGGATGCGGGTTCCAGGGGAATAAAAGGTTTGCTTCCCTACGCCAGGGTGTTTGTGAGCTCGGAAAGAAATCTAAACACAATGGTGACATCAATGCCCGAACTCAAGGGTGCGGTCCGAGTAGTGGGAAATCTCCACGATGACCGGATGTTAGAACTCAACGAGAGGCGATCTCAGGTGCGGAGGGACCTGGGATGGAGAGAGAACGAAAGGATCGTTTACGTGATGGGACACTGGGGGAAAGATAACCTTTACCGATGGATGGGCCTTGAATTGATCACAAGATGTCAATCTCTTTCCGAACAATATTCATGGATATTTGATGTGCATCCCAATGAGTATCGTAAAGGGGGATTCGGTCTGATCCTTCAGTCACTTTCAGGGAAGAACAACGTAATCAGAAGCCCGCACGAGAGCTGGATTCCCTTTATGGTTGCGTGTGATGCCTGTATCTCAGACCATACGTCTCACGCACTTCATGCGATGCTTCTAGGAAAACCGGTCATCCTGGCTTCTCAATCCCTTCGCAGGGTTGAAACCGGTTCGATACTTCATCAGCTTGGATCCCTTTTCCCAAATCTCAACAATGACGCCTCCAACCTGAAAGAATGCCTCACAATAGCAATGAATAATCCAAGGACTGCTGAATTGAAAACCCTCTCAGAATTGATCAATTCCGCACCGGGCCAGTATCGTTCAAGGGCCAGGAAGGAAATCTATGATCTGTTAAACCTGGCTCCACTGGAGAATGCGGTTTCATGAGTCAGACAGGTCACGCACTTTACCGCGGAGCCATGACCCGATCTCTGGAACATGGAATCACCATTGTGAGCGGTCTGATTCTTTTACCCATCATGGTGACCTCCCTCGGAACCCGCCTGTATGGATTATGGGTCCTGATTGGGACACTGGGGGGGTATTTTGGACTCCTGGATCTCGGTCTGACGTCCGCCGTACAACGTTTTGTTTCCAGAGAACTCGGACGCAATAACAGAGTGGGAATCGATCGTTTTATCACCACAAGTCTATATTTGTTCTTTTTCTATGGAATGATCGTTTTTTTTATTGCCGGGTTGGTCATACTGTCTGTGCCTTTCTTTACCGCTGGCCCTGAGGATATTCGATTAATCCGCGAGTTAATCATGATCACCGCCGGCGCCATGGCGATTTCATTTCCAATACGGAGTCTTCGGGGTGTCCTCAATGCCTATCTGCGTTTCGACCTCCTCAGTTTGATTTACACTGGAACAACAATTGTCCGCACAGCTCTGATTTCTTTTATTCTTATGCGGGGACACGGCATTCTGGCATTGGCCCTGATCTCCGCTGGATGTCAAATCTTTCAAAGTGTTCCGATTGGATTGGCTGTACGCGCGGTCCATGGAACCATACCCGTAAAGCCGAGATATTTCCATCGTCCCTCCATGTCTGAACTGATGAGCTATGGTGCCTTTTCACTCATGGCACAGGTGACCGACTTGCTTCGGTTTCATGTGAACCCTTTTATTGTAGCCACTTTTCTGGGGATTCCGGCAGTGACCCCCTTTGCCATCGCCGATCGTCTGAGAAGAATGACTGGAGGCATCAGCACCCTTTTTCCCGCCATGCTGACCCCTGTCTTTAGCCGTAAGGATGGAGAACGGGACGAGGAAGGTATCCGGGATTCATACTTCTTCGCCTATCGGTTTTCCTGTTTTCTCGGAGCCTTTCTCGCCGGGCTCGTGTGGATGCACGGACATGAGTTCATTCAGCTCTGGCTCGGCCCCGGCAACAGGGAGATTGAGATTATGCTGTATCTTTTTATGGGGGGAACACTCTTTTCCATGATTCAGACACCCACGGTCAATCTCCTGTATGGAATGTCCCATAATCGCTACTACGCCATGATTAACGGGATTCAAGCCATAGGCACCGTGATTTTAAGTCTGATTCTGGTTCGTCCTTACGGGTTAATTGGCGTCGTGATCGCGAATTCTGTCATCAGTATTTTCGTGAAGACAGGGCTACAGGCGTGGGGAGCCTGTCGTATCCTGGGAATCTCCCTTTTAGAATTTCATGTGCGCCACACCATTCCAAACCTGGCGTTGTCAGCCCTGTTCTTTGCTCTGGTTGTTCCTGCCATCTTTGTCTTTCCCGCTACAAGTCTGCCCGGAATAGCAGGCAGTGCCGCGATAATGACTCTGCTTTACTTTTCTTACATTATTATGGTCGGTTTTACACGTCAACAGAGAAAAATCGTGTGGAAATCGGTGAATGGACCTGCAATGATCAGGACCAGGGCATGAATCGCACGCTGCTTCAGAGAAAATCCCCAGCGGGTTTCATAGAAAGCGCCAAATTGTATCCGCTTGTCAGTATCATCATCCCTGCCCTCAATGAGGAGCTGTGGATTCGCCGATCCATTGATTCTGTTCTTAGGCAGACATGGAAGCATCTCGAGGTGATCGTGGTGAATGATGGATCCACGGATAACACGGAAGCCATCTGTCGCACATATAGAAATCGTATCCGGTACATTCGCCAGGAGTGGAGGGGGGTCAGCGCCGCCAGAAATCGGGGAATTTTCTTATCCAGTGGTTCGCTCATCGGCTTCCTGGATGCCGACGATGAACTCTTTCCTGACATGGTGGATCACCTCGTGAAGCAGCTCCTGCGTTTCCCTCAGGCAGGTGCGGCATCGGGTGCTTTCGTTCTTGAAGGAGATTATGCACCCATTCGTAAGCCTGGCAGGGGATCGATATTTGCAAATGGCGAATCTTCTGGAATTATTCATTCCTTTTTTGACGTCCTTGATAAAACTATCGTTTGTACGGGATCCATGCTGGTTCGGCGTGAAGTTCTTGATCAGGTCGGTCACTTTAACGAGGCCCTGCATGTGGGTGAGGATATGGAGCTTTGGTGCAGGATAGGTGGGAATTTCCCGTGGGTTTTTTCGGATCGGGAGATGATGATCTATCACAAGAACGAGAGTGATTCCGAAAAGAAAAGAATCCGACAGGGGGCAACGTGGAAATGGATATTGACAAAGCGGGAGATGAAAAAGAAAATCCTTTCAGAACACTGGGTAAGTTATCGTCAGTACCTGGAAAGGATCTATATAAAATACTCCAAAAACCTTCTTGTCAAGGGGGAAACTGCAAGAGCCAGAGAAATTCTTGGTACAATCAGTCCGCAGGTTAGAAATATTAGCTGGTACATGCTCTCGATCCTCGCCTTGCTACCATCTTTTCTGGTCGTTCTTATTGTAAAAAGTGTAATTACCTTGAAAAAGGGGTATCGGCTCAATAATACGAAGTGGGTATCCGAGCATGTAAGAAAATTCTGTCAATTACGACGGGCGCATTCGCCTCAGATGTATGAAGATTGATTTCACTCCAAATAGTAAATACAAGGTTTTGGGGCGAAGTCCTTGATTTAGAAATTGAATTTAACTATATTGAAGACATTGGGAGGTGTACATGGAAAACTGTAAAATGCTGGAAGGGTGTCTTTTCTTTCACGACAAGCTTGAAGCCATGCCTTCCACGGCTATGCTGCTGAAAGAAAAATACTGTCTGAAAGCCTATGAAGACTGTGCCCGGTACCGGGTTGCGACAACTCTGGGACGGGAGAAAGTTCCTGGGAATCTCTTTCCCGGCCAGACCGATCGGGCGGACCAGATCTTGAAATCGGCGGGGCACTGAATCTGAAAATGACTTGATATTCTGAGACACCCTTGAAGAACAGAGAATTCCTTGATTTCGTTCTGGACCAGTTGTCCGGGTTAGGATCTGTCAATGCCCGTGCCATGTTTGGCGGGTATGGGCTCTATGAGGGGTCCGTAATCTTTGGCGTCATCCATCGGGATACGCTTTATCTCAAGACCGATGAAATTACCCGAATGGATTATATTCTTGCGGGAATGTCACCTTTTAAGCCAAATGATAAGCAGACACTGATAACTTATTATGAAATCCCAACCGAAATTCTGGAAAACTCTGAAAGCCTGGTGGAATGGGCCATCGCCGCTATCCACTGTCAAAGGAAAAGGAGCTGACCCCCCTGCTTTTCATTGTTATCGTTTCCTGTTCGCCGTATAGCGCCATATGTATTCGACGGGTTTCCCCTGTTGCTCGCCCTTTGCCTGCACGAATAATATTCCCTGTGGCTCAAGCCGATAGAGAATGAATTTTGGGAAATCGTGATTCGGATTTTCGAAAATAACCTGGTTATCGTCCATTTTCGTCATTTGGAACCCGGTTTCGCCTCTTCCGTTGGGCATCGCCAGGTAGACGATTCCATCTTCGCCCTGCTGAATCCGTAAGAACTCAAAGAAGGTTTTTTTATTGGGGGCCGTATCCCGGTGGAATCCCAGAATCATATCCCCCGAGGGTGATGACCATACTTCTTCCTGCTTCATATCACCATCCTGCGCAATCCAATGACCTTCAAGCCAGGAGAGGCGTTCGAGGGAAGGATAGGGTGGGGAATCTCCTCCATGTAAAAAGGTTGCGAGACAGAGAATAGTGGTAAGTAGAGTGATCATTCTTATGGGTTTCATGGTTCTATTGTACTGAACTGTTGACCCGTAAAACAGGGACAGCTTATATTTTTAACGCTCCCGGGCTGAACCGAGAGTATACTGGCCTCGCTTCGCTTGATCATCCTTTGCTCACCGGGATTCTGCACAGACATCTCGGGAGCGCAGGATCGCGTCGAATTGCCTGGGACATGACCTGATTTGTTTTTAAGGGCCGCGATGATATTCTTTCGTTCACGGCAGGGACACGTAACGAGTACATGTCCCACGTTCACTCGCTCATACCCTGAAAAATCAGGATCGTGTCCCATAGGTCTCTGGAGACCACTCCTGGCCTTGAAGCTCTTCGCTTGCCTCAAAGCCCAGCCCCCCCCGGTTGGCTCCGCGGCCTTTGGCCTGGTCGCCGCGCTCCCAGGTTGGACCGAGGGTATGCTGGCCTCGCTTCGCTCGACCATCCTTTGCTCAACCGAGATTCTGCGAAGACATCTCGGGAGCGCAGGATCGCGTCGAATCCCTACTGGCCTTGAAGCTCTTCGCTTGCCTCAAAGCCCAGCCCCCCCCCGGTTGGCTCCGCAGCCTTTGGCCTAGTCGCCGCGCTCCCAGGTTGGACCGAGGGTATGCTGGCCTCGCTTCGCTCGACCATCCTTTGCTCAACCGAGATTCTGCGAAGACATCTCGGGAGCGCAGGATCGCGTCGAATCCCTCCTGGCTTTGAAGCTCTTCGCTTGCCTCAAAACCCTAGAACGATTACAATACCCACACTGCCAGTAGCTCAGGTGGATAGAGCAACGGACTTCTAATCCGTAGGTCGGGGGTTCGAGTCCCTCCTGGCAGGTGTCCTTTGTAAGGGGTCCATTCGGGCCTCGCACCTCCAGAGTGAAAATCGTGGGTATGCTGGCCTCGCTGCGCTCGACCATCCTTTGCTCAACCGAGATTCTACGAAGACATCTCGGGAGCGCAGGATCGGATCGAGTCCCTCCTGGCAGGTGTCCTTTGTAAGGGGTCCATTCGGGCCTCGCACCTCCAGAGTGAAAATCGTGGGTATGCTGGCCTCGCTGCGCTCGACCATCCTTTGCTCAACCGAGATTCTACGAAGACATCTCGGGAGCGCAGGATCGGGCCAAATTACCCGGGACATGACCTGATTTGTTTTTAGAGGCCATGATGATATTCTATCGTTCACGGCAGGGACACGTAACGAGTACATGTCCCGCGTTCACTCGCTCATACCCTGAAAAATCAGGATCGTGTCCCACAGGTCAGTTGGCACCTCAGCCTTTGGTTTCGTCGCCGCGCTCCAGAGTGAAAATCGTGGGTATGCTGGCCTCGCTGGTTTGGATCATCTCTCTAACGGGAAGGTTTTTCCCCTGAGGCTTGTTATGATGAGACGTAGTCTTAATTCCGAATAGGCAAGGCGGCTCATATGTTGTTTATCTCATATTTCTCAGTGTACAATGATCGAAGTAGGGAGGTATAGGCGATGCTGGAGACCCGTGCACTCGTAAACACTCTGTATTCCAGGCTCAATATCGAGGAAACACTCAAGGGGTTAAAGCCTCAAAAAATGGTGAATTATCACCTTCTTCACTGTCCTCAGTGCGGGAAGAAAAATGCATACCTTTACAACAACCGGGTGAGATTCACGTGTAACTGGCTCGATACCTGCCGGTTTTCGATGAGTCTCTGGGACTACATTAAGAAGAGCCGGAAACTGGATGATGTCGGCACCCTCCATGAATTGACACGATTGGCCAACTACCCGATACCTGATCTGGATGAAGCCCTGGCCACCCGTGTTGCCAGGTTGGAAGAAGAAACCGATGCTCTTGAAATGGCCCTTCACCACTTCAAAGAGGCCCTCTGGTCCGAGAGGGGAAAGAGGCTGCTGGATGTGCTGAAGATGCGGGGACACACCGAAGGCGAGATCATCCTGATGGATCTGGGTAATTTCACAACTCCGGGAGAAGTTGACACCTATCTGACACAAAAGGGATTCGCACCCTCGGTGATCCGTGAGTTGGGTCTGAACGGGGAGGGGATGGGATACACACACAAGCTGGTCCTGCCTCTCCGGGATGCAGCCGGAATGCTTCGGGGGTTAATTGTCCAGGCGACCGAGCAGGCGGAAACCATCTACCTCTACACCCATGAAATGGATCGAACGGCACTGTTTAACCTTAACGAAGTCCGGGACATGAAGGAGCTGCTTGTTGTGGAATCCTATCTCGACGCCCTTTCCATGACGGTTCGGGGGATGAAAGGTGTCGTAGCCACGGGTGGTTCCACTATTCACGATCCCCAGGTACATGAAGCACTGCGTCATGGAGTCCGAAACCTTATTCTCGTGTTTAACAATACGGAAAGTGGTAAGCAGGGCGTCGAGCGCTCGCTTACCTATTTGAATATTGTTGGCCTAAAGGTCTTTATCGCATCCCTGGTGGAAGGGTATGGCTCTCCGGGAGAGGTGATGAATGGGGATAAGGAGAAAAACCTATCCCCGCTTGGAATGCAGGGGTTGAAGGAACTCCTCCGAAAACCGACAAGGGCGTGCGAATGGAAGGCGGAGCGGATTCTCTCCCGGTACAACCTCTCCAATCCCCTGGAATGGGAAAAGGCCAAAACCGAGGCGTACCGGTATGTCGAAACGATTAACGATCCCATTGAAACGGAGATCTTTTTCAATACCATGGCTGCAGCCATGGAAATCTCCGACGATTTCTTTGAACGGGGGTTAAAACACTATGAAGAGGCCCAGGAAAATCTCAGGATCCGCCAGAGCCTTGCCATCTTCCTGAACAAATTCGCCACCACGCAGGCTGCCGGTCAATCCCTGATGGATGACGGAAAATATAACGATGCCAAAGACTATCTGGAAAGGGAACTTCGGACGCTGGTCCTCGATTTCGAACGGGTCAAGGCCAGAAGAGCCAAAGATTTAAGCCTGTACCTCCGGGATAAATTTAATAACCTTGCAGAAAGAAAACAGGAGCTTCTCGGCCTTCGACTCAACCGTTTCAAGGAGTTGACCCGAATGTTGGATGGAATCCAGCCCGGCCTTTACATCCTGGCGGCGGAATCCTTTGCAGGGAAAACCGCCTTTCTGACCAATCTCTTTATGGATATTCTCTCCAGTGACCACGATGTAAGAGGACTCTTCTTTTCCCTGGACGACGACAAGGATGCCATTATCCATCGTCTTGTGGGAATCCTCACAGGCCTGGATATCAATATTCTTCAACGGTGGCCCGAAGAACCTGATATTCAAAAACAATTACGTTCTGCATTCAACGAGTTGATCGATCTGGCTGAGACGGGCAGGCTGGATCTTTTTGACCTTTCGGATACGGCGAACCTGGATTCCGTTGAATCGGAAATCCGAAAGCGCGCGGGCAGCAAACTGGTTGTGGCCATCGATGGGATGTTCAATCTGGAAGAGAGGCAGGATGGAAGCAGGGGACCAGGGAACATTGAGATTTCCAGGCGGCTGAAAACCCTCGTCGATACATTTAAAATCCCCATCATACTGACAGAAGAGTTGGGAAATTATATGAGCGGTCTCCCTCTCGATACGAAGGCAGCAGCACGGGAGATTCTGGATATCGGTCAATATGACTACCATGCCGGCGTCGTCTGGCTACTCTACCCGCAAAATCGGAGTGAATATCCCCACCACGACAGTGCACCACTCGTCCTGGATTTCGCCAAAAACAAGCTGTCCTCCTTTCGGGGGCATCTGAACCTTATTTTCCACAAAAACCAGGGAAAAATCGATGAAGTAACGACTACCTGAATGAGTCATACTGAGGTCCAGAATCATCGCCTGTCTGTGGTATACTTATGGCCCACTTGAGCAGCAGGGCCCCATTTCGGGCAACCCTGCAGGTCGTTCATGGAGTCCTTCTCCGGAGCGGCACGGTGGTGAGCGTAGCTCAAGGGCAGAGCACCGGACTGTGGATCCGGTGGTTGGGGGTTCAAATCCCCTCGCTCACCCCAACTTCGCGCCTGTAGCTCAGTCTGGATAGAGCGTCAGACTCCGGATCTGAAGGCCGGGCGTTCGAGTCGCCCCAGGCGCATTCTCGACTTCCTCAATAGCATTTCGATTCGAGCCCTCAACCGGTATGGTTGTTGGGGCTCCTCGCTTGCCCTGCCATAGCTGTGAGCGACGGCGGGCGCCAACAGAGTAGGGTACTGGGGATGGTGGCCTCGCTGCGCTCGACCATCCTTTGCTCAGCCGAGATGCTGCGCAGACATCTCGGGAGCGCAGGATCGCCCCAGGCGCATTCTCGACTTCCTCATTAACATTCCGTTCGAGCCCTCAACCGGTATGGTTGTTGGGGCTCCTCGCTTGCCCTGCCATAGCTGTGAGCGACGGCGGGCGCCAACAGAGTAGGGTACTGGGGATGGTGGCCTCGCTGCGCTCGACCATCCTTTGCTCAGCCGAGATGCTGCGCAGACATCTCGGGAGCGCAGGATCGCCCCAGGCGCATTCTCGACTTCCTCATTAACATTCCGTTCGAGCCCTCAACCGGTATGGTTGTTGGGGCTCCTCGCTTGCCCTGCCATAGCTGATGAGCGACGGCGAACTGCCACAGGCTCAATGACTGGCTTTTGGATGAAAATTTTTAATGCTTTGAGCTCTGTTGACCTCCTGGTTTTGGGCATGGTAGCCTGCATATACCGGCGGTCCCGAGAATCGTATCTGGGCTTAAACATCAGATACCGGAGCCGCAGAACCATTCAGGGAGGTGACTGTGAAACGAGTGACAGGCATCGGAGGAATATTCATCAGCGCAAAAGACCCGGCCAGATTGTGTGAATGGTATAAGACCCATCTCGGAATCGATGTCCATGAGTGGGGCGGTGCGATCTTTCGCTGGGTTGACGATACTGGTACTCCTGTAAATGGCACAACCGTCTGGTCCGTTGGAGATGGCTCGTACTTTGCTCCGAGCAGGGCCTCCTTCATGGTCAACTACCGGGTGGCAGACTTAAAAGGGCTTCTGAAGGTGCTTCGGGAAGAGGGTTGTCAGGTCCTGGATAAGATTGAGGAATCAGAATTCGGGATATTTGGCTGGGTGATGGACCCCGAGGGTAATAAGGTTGAGCTGTGGCAGCCTCCTGAGGGTCAATAGGCAGAACCGGATGTTGAAGATTCCGTCGACTACATTTACGCCCGGTCAGGTCTCTGACCGGAGCTGTATCCCGCCCACCAGGTTGTCGTAGATGGAGAAGACCATCGGGACACTTTCGGTAATCGGCGTCTGGGAGGGTGTATTGTCGGTCAAACGCCCCTGGTAGTTGATCCTGGTTGGGACAGGCTGGGCAGATAGTGATGTGGAAACAATCAACCCCAATACAACAGAGAACATGGTGATCGACCGAATTATCTTTTTTTGATGTTCCTCTGTACCCTCCTGGGTCATTTCCTAGGTGCCGCTGGATATTTCCGGTATGCGGGGTGGGTCTTCCGGGTGGGGTGGAACAGGCCCTTCCGGAGAATTGTGGTGCCTGGTCTCCCGAGACTTGGATGGTTCCTCTCCCGGTTCCGGGCTTTCCTCAGAGTTTGCCTTTGCGTTCCAACTCACTTCCGCCGTCTCCACTCGGGCGACCCAGCGGATGGTCTCTCCGTTGCCCTGCACCTGGGGCATCAGGGCGTCGAGGGTGTCGCTGGCGAGGACCTGGACGTTCCAGGCTGCATCATCCTCACCCAGGACGGTGATGATGGGTGTTCCGACCAGTGTTGTGGTACCCCCGACGTTCTCGATGAGTCCCTGTGCACGGTATCCGGCTGACTCCCCGGCCGACGTTCGTCCGGCAAACAGGATATCGAAGGATACCGTGCGTCCGTCAGCAATGGTAATACGCTGACTGGTGCTGTTCCCGTCCAGGAAGAGGTCGTGCCAGGTGCCCGCCGCCATGGCGTATTCCCTCCGCAAGACGTATACCGAGGTCTGGGCATCGCCCGCGACCGCAAAGCCGCCACTGGCATAGGCCATCTCACCAAAGTGGGTCGCACTGCCATAGACGCCGCCCGGTACGGTGGCATACGCACCGCTGACCGTGTTGGCCCGGCCCCCGGCGACGGCCCAACTGCCGCTGGCCGTGTTGTCCTGTCCGCCGGCGACCGTGGCATACGAGCCGCTGGCTGAATTGCCCCGTCCACCGGCAACGGTGACATAACTGGTGCTGGCAGTGTTCTGGCGGCCGCCGGCTATGGTGGAATAGCCTGACGCGCCATCAATCACGTTTCCATATCCCCCGCCGATGAAATTGCCCCAATTGGTGGCTGGAATCAGATTGTTGGCTCCGGCAACGATGGCATTGTAAATGCCGCCGGTGACCTGATTGTTTGCCCCTCCGCCAATGAAGGAATAGTCCCCGCCAGCTGCCGTGTTATATTGACCGCCGACCACGACATTTGGACCAAAGTTTGGTCCGTTGGCCTCGTTGTCATAGCCGCCGCCAACGAAAGCGTACTGACTGCCGGCAGAATTGCTCCGTCCTCCCGAAACAGTCGAAGCATAACCGCCGGCAGTGTTCGTCGTTCCCCCGGTAATCGCCGACAACGTACCGCTGGCGGTGTTGTTCGCGCCACCACCGACGGTGGCAAGCGTGTTGTTGCCCACAGTTCCGTCGTCGCTGCCAGCCTGGTTGTTCTGACCGCCGCCGACCACGCCCACGTGATCGACCACCCGGTTAAGATTTCCGTTCTGCCCCCCCCCGCCGATCACGGCGCCAAAGGTCCCGCTAGCGATCCAGTTGCCACTGTAGCCGCCGATGAGGTTGGGGCTGGTGCCGGGCTCTATTCGGAGAGCACGGGTGTTGGCGACTTCCAGGTTCAGGGCAAAGGTATCGTTGGTTCCCAGCCATCCTTCCGCCCCGAAGGTATTTCCTCCCTGCTGGTAAAACGAGCCTGCGTGAAGGCCGTCGAGGAGATCGGCGTTGAGGTTGGTTACTACGGTGGTACTGTCCACTGAGAACGGGGCGCTGGCCCCGGATGTGCCGCCGTCGAAGGCCGGTATCCCGGTAACGGTTTCGTTCTGTGCCAGGTTGAAATACTGCGGGTGGTCATCGTCACTTAGGCCGGTCAGCGCCCCGTGGTCGGTTACTCCTCCCGCACTGGCACAGGTCGGGGTGCCATCCTGGGCGAACCCGGTCAGGAAATCCCCGGGAGAGCATGGGGAGATCAAGGCCATCTGCCAGGAGGAGGATTCAATCCCGCCGAGGGCATCGCTGTCGGAGGCCTTTTCCGCCTGGTTGGCATACCCCACGGAACCAATCGGCTGTCTCGGAGTCAGGGTTTCTCCCGCCGCAGTGATCTCCAGGTAGCGGGCCGTACCTTCGGTGAAGACGGAAGCAGGAATGGGATTCCCATTGCTCCCCAGCAGGACGCTGAAGATCCCGTCCACTACATCCACGCCGGGCCAGGTCTCGGTCCAGAGCTGGGTTCCGCCCACCATGTTGTCGAAGATGGAGAAGACCATCGGGACACTGTTTGTGATCGGTGTCTGGGAAGGTGTGTTGTCAGTCAGGCGCCCCTGGTAATTGATCGTGGTCGGGACGGTCTGTGCCAGCACCGGAAAGGCCGTAATCAGAAGGATTATTATGATGCCCAAAATAGCAATGGCTGCAAATGTCTGTTTCATGGTCTTCTCCTTACAGGGTCTGTTTGTCAACGTGGTTCATAACGGGACCACGGTGCCCGGATCGATCCATTCAGCTCAGGGGAGATCGACTCTCCGCTTCGCCCCGGTGCTGTGGCCAGGATGTTGTAGCAGGTCAGGTCCTCGGAGGGAGGAGATTCATCGGTGTAGTACTTCTCCCCTGTGCTGTCATAGAGGCCGCTGAAAATTTGGGAACAGTCGATGGCGCGGTAAATGGAATAGGGTGCATTGTTGCCGGACCAGTCCAGCCTTGGCCAGTCGGGATCTCCCATATCCCTGGTCACCATGAGAATCACCGGGACAAGGGTGGAACCGTACCGTCCCCAGAATCCAGACTGGAGGACATAGTGGTAGGACGAAGAGCAGCCGACCGTCATCTCCTGACCCAGGGAACCATTCATTGCAAAGCTTGGCGTGGAAGAGTCTGCCGGCTGACCCGCGGTATTTAGGGTCACCTGTTGAAGGCAATAGGAGGTGGAACACCCGAGAGTCCGAAGTCCATTCTGCATTTTCCCGGAGTCAGATTGGATAAAGGAAGGAGAGGAATGAATGGAGCCCGGAGGTGAATTTGTTCCCTGATGGTAGGCTGTCTGAGCATGGAGTGGATAAGCTGTGATAAAAAGTAGGAATACGGTGATACAAACGATCCTGAAAAGAACGGAATGTTCTTTCATTAACCCCCCAATCAATTGTCAGTTCCGAAATCATTTCATAGCAGATTGGCATCTCAAGTATACGCCTGTGTTAGAGAGAAAAGATAGAGCCACAATTAGAAAATCAATCCTGAAAATTCAAGATTTGAAGATGCGGTTGTTACGATGAATTAATTCAGGGAATCGATGTGTCTGATAGATGAAAAATTATGAACCCGGTTCCAGGAAGTTGATTCAGAAGGTTTTATATTGCACTGTTTCTCAGTGCTTGTGCTTTGATTCCTTGATGCAGTCTGGCAGCCAGATACAGTCGGTGCGGTCACAGTGTCCGTCTCGTGCCGTGCCGTAGCAGGGGAAGTTCTTTTCCTGGGTCTGGATCGATCGGATGAGGTTCGCCTTCGTGACCTTATGAATTTTTGTTATGCCTAATTCCCTGGCCTTCTCCTGAATTTGCTTTATGTTCATGTCCCCCTCCTTACCTTTACGATGGGATGGGAGGGGCTTCCCTGTCAAGGAGATCGAATCCATTACTAATGATTTGCTTTAGTTTATTATCCCCTGAACAGACAACCGGTCAGAAGCGGTCCCCGATGGTCTGGAAAAGCCGATCTCTGCCCTCCTCAGTCCTTCCATATTCCAGAAAGAGAGGCCTAATGAAAAGGTGATGAACCATTCTTTGTCTCCTGAAAACCTGAAGGCAAGTATATTGATAGTTTGCAGGCCGGATAAGAAAACGATGTCATGCAGATTGAATTCACCGGGGTTTCCGTACTTCTGCCCGGCATCCGGGGTCTTTGTCCCGGTGATACAATAGGGTGTATGCGCGTATACATGGCTGCGTCGGAATGTTCTCCCTTCGCCAAGGTGGGAGGGTTGGCCGATGTTGTCTTTTCCCTCTCCCGTGCACTTGCCGATCAAGGGGTTTCAACCACGGTTTTTCTTCCCAATTATGGGGGAGTAGAACGGGATCGGCTGATCCTGGAATCATGGGAGGATGGAGGCCCGATCCCCGATGAAGGAGGAGGCCACCAGTGGAATGTCCACCTGAAAAATACCAAGGCGACATTTTGTCTCCTTGACCTTCCCCCCTGGTTTAGCCGTCCGGGTATCTACGATGATCCGGCTACCGGGGAAGGATACCCGGACAATGGAGAGCGTTTCCTTGCCTTTTCCCATGCCGTGGCTTCGATCATCGGGAAAGCGGCTGGAGAGAGAGACGTGGTGCATCTCCATGATAACCATACGGGTCCGGTCGCGGGTTATCTTCGACAGGCATCTTGCCCGGGTCGGATCGTCTTTCACATTCATAACCTTGGTTACCAGGGCAACTTTGAGGCTGACCTCTTTGCCCGTTCCGGGCTTCCCGAATCGTGGATGTGGGCGGAGGGACCCGCAGAGTTCTATGGGAAGTTTTCCTTTATGAAGCTGGGAATTTCCCTTGCGGATGAGGTGGTCACCGTCAGCCCGCGATACGCGGAGGAAATTCTCTCCGGTCCCGAATTCGGATGCGGTATGGAGGGTCTGTTGAACTCCAGGGGGACCCATTTCCGGGGAA
Source organism: Thermoanaerobaculia bacterium (assembly GCA_035593605.1). Lineage (NCBI taxonomy): Bacteria > Pseudomonadati > Acidobacteriota > Thermoanaerobaculia > Thermoanaerobaculia bacterium. The sequence continues at coordinate 120,552 of DAOSWS010000002.1, forward strand.
TTCTCAACGGTATCGATCCTGTCGAGTGGGACCCCGCCTCCGATCCTCTGATTCCCCATCCCTATGATCCGGGCAGGATGGAGGGGAAGGCGGCCAATAAGAAGGCTCTAAGAGAAGCATTTTGCCTTCCGACACCCCGGACCGACACCCCCATGGTCGGTATGATAACCCGTCTGGCCGAGCAAAAGGGTATCGGACTGGTCATCGATGCCATGAAAGAACTGATGTCTCTCCCTCTTCAGCTCGTCATCCTGGGGGAAGGTCGTCTGTCGTACCATCAGGCACTGCAGTCTGCGGCAGCGAAAAACCGCCGCCGTTTCGGGCTCAGGCTTGGATATGACAATAGTCTGGCCCATCTCATCGAGGCCGGTTCCAACCTCTTTCTCATGCCATCCCTCTACGAACCCTGCGGGTTGAACCAGATGTACTCTCTCCGCTATGGAACCCTTCCAATCGTGCGGCGGGTCGGCGGTCTTTTCGATACGGTTCGACCCGTGACGGAAGATGGGAAGGACGGGTGGGGATTCACCTTTGATGAGGCTCATCCTGACGCCCTCCTGGAAGCGGTTCGCGAAGCGATTTTCACCTATCGGAGAAAGAAAATCTGGGCTTCCGCCGTTCAACGTGCCATGGCCCTGGATTTTACGTGGGCGGCATCGGCTCGAAAATTTCTGGAACTCTACAGGGGAATGGCGTGACGGGAGGTCCCAGGGTCCACATCTGGTGGCACTTTCATCAACCGTTATACCGGGTGGGTGAACGGGCCCTCCTTCCCTGGACCAAGCTCCATGCCTGCCGGGACTATCTCGATATGGCCGACGTCATCGCATCAGTGGAAGGTGCACGGGCGACCTTCAACTTCACTCCGGTCCTCCTGGACCAGCTTCGAAGCTGGGAGCCCGATGTTTTCATGGATGTGTTTGAAAAACCGGCCAGGGACCTTACCGATGAGGAACGGGTCTTTATTCTTAAACACTGTTTCAACGTGAACTGGCGAACGGCGGTCTACCCCGTTCCCCGGTACCTTGAGCTTCTTAAAATGCGGGGCGCGACCGTAATTGAGGCCGCCCTTCCCGGCGTGGCCCGTCAATGGACCGACCGGGACTTTGAAGATCTTCAGTTTCTCTTTCTGCATGCCTGGTGCGGAGAAGTGATTCGGTCGGACCCGGACATTCATGACCTTGTGTCGGTTCTGTCCGACCGTTCCCACGAGGACCGTCTTGCTCTTCTTGATCTCATGAAGAAGCACTTCACAACGATCCTTCCCCGCTATCGCGAGCTCCATAAGGAGGGGCGCATCGCGCTGACGACCACACCCTACGCTCACCCGATTTTACCCATCCTCGTCAGTCCTTCCTCCGTAGCCAGGGCCCATCCCGACCTCTCGGTCCCTCCCATTACTCCCGATCCCGTTTCGGCCCGTCGTCACATGGAGAAAGCCCGTTCCGTCCATGAAGAGATATTTGGAGTCCCGCCCGACGGGTTATGGCCTTCGGAGGGATCTGTGAGCGAAGAGTGTGTTCCCCTCTTTCAGGGCTATCCCGTTGTGGGAACGGATGAAGGAGTTCTCCGTGCCAGCGAAGCCGAATCGGGTGACCCGGCCTATCTTTATACCCACGATGCGTTTGAGGGACGTTTCGTCTTTCGTGACCATGCTCTCTCCGACAAGATCGGGTTTGTATACGGGGGAATGGGGATCGATGACGCCGTCCGTGATTTTGTTCAGTCGGTTGCCCGGTACCACAGCCACGGAGTTGTCCATGCCATTCTTGACGGGGAAAATCCCTGGGGCGGATACTCCGGGATGGGTCGGGAATTTCTTCGGAAGCTCTACCAGAAATCCGCATCGGAACTTGGAATTGACCATGCACGTGACCTGATCGACGATGGAGAGACCCGATCCATCCAATCTCTTTTTGCAGGCTCATGGATCGATGCCAATTTTAAGATCTGGATTGGGGATCCCGTGAAGAATCACGCCTGGATGCTTCTCGAGGAGGCCAAACAGATCCTGCGGAACGAAGGAGATGGACCCTCACCGTCTCTGATGGCGGCCCAGGGAAGTGACTGGTTCTGGTGGTACGGTGAAGGAAACTCCAGCCCCTATGAACCTGAATTCGACCTCCTTTTCCGGACACACCTGAGTGAGGCGTACACAGAGCTCAACCAGTCTCCTCCCATTCATCTGGGCGAGAGCCTGATCGTCTCGGAGGTTTCCGTGGAGAGGCATCCGGTCCAGACGATCCGTCCATCTATCAACGGGAGGGTTGATTCCTACTTCGAGTGGGAGGGAGCCGGACGCTTTATCGATCAGGGAGATGCCATGATGGGATCTTTTTCTCCCTTCAAGGAGCTGATGTACGGCTTCGATCTGGAAAACCTCTATCTCCGGCTCGATCCCACTCCGCCTGCACGGGCCGACGAGATCTTCGAAGGTATGGAAATTCACCTTTCCCTTCACCTGCCGGAAAAGTGCCTCATCGCCCCGGAGGCCATGGAGGTAAAAATCGGTTCCATCCTGGAGCTCAGCGTTCCCTTCAGGACATTACACGCAGAGCCCGGGGACACGGTTTCCTTTCACCTTATGATGAATCAGGGTGATGCAATGGCGACACGCTACCCGAGGACGGGCCTTGTATCGTTCACGGTGCCCGGCCCCAACTTCAACGAGGAGATGTGGTGCGTATGATTCACTATTTCTTTTTCAGTAATGAAATCTATCGGACCCCGGGGTCCATCCACGGAGGCATCGATGTCTGATCTGCGCCATGATCCCATCCAGAGGCGATGGGTGATCATCGCCACGGAGCGGGGCCGAAGGCCCCACGACTTTCGAAGCCCGGCCGAAGCCAGGCAGACCCATTTCTGTCCCTTCTGCCCCGGTCACGAAGAAGCAACACCGCCGGAAATTGCCAGAATCTCCGAAGGTCGAAACTGGAAGGTCCGCGTGGTTCCCAACAAGTTTCCTGCTCTTCGGATCGAAGGCGGCCTGGACCGCCAGGGGGTGGGAATCTTTGACAAAATGAACGGGATCGGTGCCCATGAAGTCGTGATCGAGACACCGGATCACAATGCCAACCTCTCCGACCTTCCTGTCGACCATCTCATTCTTGTACTGAAGATGTGCCAGGAGCGTCTGAGAGATCTCAACCGTGATGGACGATTTCGATACTGCCTGCTCTTCAAGAATCATGGAGAAGCTGCCGGAGCGTCCATCGATCATACCCACATGCAGATTATTGCGACCCCCGTCACACCGAGAACTGTTGCCATCGAACTCGATTCATGCCGGGACCACTTCCGGCTGAAAGAAAGATGTCTGATCTGCGACATTCTCACACAGGAGATGGAGCAGAAGATCAGGATCGTAAGGGCCAACGAACGATTTGTGGTCTTCGCTCCCTATGCTTCCCGGTTTCCCTTTGAGACGTCCATTGCTCCACGGTTTCATCAGCACGACTTTTTACTCACGACGGAGGAAGATCTTCGCCTCCTGGCGGTCACGCTGAAGGATACGCTGATGCGCCTCAACCGGAGCCTTCTCAACCCGCCCTACAACTTCATCCTCCATAATGCACCCAATACCGGCGCAGGCCCTCTTCGTCCCGGATACTGGCAGACGCTTCCCTTTGATTATCACTGGCATATTGAGATTATTCCTCGGGTTACAAAGATGGCCGGGTTCGAATGGGGGACGGGCTTCTACATCAATCCGACACCTCCGGAGGAGGCAGCCGAATACTTACGGGAAGTAGAGCTGTAGACCGTGAGGGTAGGCCGCGGGGAGGGTTACTCCCCGCGGGAATTCACAATTGAGTCTTACTTCATCTCCTTCATGGAGACACCTTTCCCTTCGAACTCGATGACCATGTCTTCTTCTTCCATCTTGGACATGGCTTCCTGATCCTTTTCGAGATCGAATTCCCACTTCGCCATCGTCTTGCCCTTTTCCGGCGCTGTCGTAGAAACAATCGGGGTGGGGGTGTTAAAGGTGATGGAGACACGGAAGCCCTTCATCATGGGCAGCATCATGTCCTTCATGGCGTCTTCATCCGGCATGCCTTCCATGGAAGGGGCTTCCTCGCCCTCTTCCGCGGCTTCGGCCTTTTCCTCCCCCTTCTTGGACTTCGAGAAGATCACATAGTTACCCTTGGCGTTTTTCGTGATCTTCATGTCGTTGTCCTTGAAGTAGGATACTTTGGACAATTTGGTAAAGTCTTTGAAGGTAAAGGTCAGTTCGACGTGTTCCCAACCGTCCTTCTTGTAGGTCTTCGAATCGGTCAGGGATATTCCATCCTGCTTGAGACTGTCAAATTCACCCTTGATTTTATCTTCTTCAAAATTGAAGATGTTCATCTCGTCTTTTTCCGGCTCTTCCGTGGCTTCCCCGCCCATGTTCTTGGACATCTCTTCCGCCATCTGGCTCATGGCCTTCATCTGCTGGGTCATCATCTCGCTCATGGCGTAATGCAGATCGACCTTGCCGGACCCGTCCTTATTCAAGGTAATAACCTGATCATACTGGATACAGCTCACGAGGGCGATCATACAAACGGTTGCGAGTACAAGGGTAAGAAAAGTGCGCATAGTCTCCTCCTTGCCAAGAGTATACCATGACAGATTTCCCCAACGTCGATAAGCGATCCAACGTATTCGATCTATGAGAGGTCAATTGACATCACTCTGTCCGGCCGATACAATACCGTCATGAAGCATACCTTTTTCGGTTTGCTCGTTTTTTGCCTCGTCTGTCCGCTCCTGGCCCAGATGACTCCATCCGACGCTGTCCGTATCAACGTTCGTGTGGAGCAGACGCTATTGGCGGGTGAGATGGAGGCATACGCGAAACTCTATGCGGCCTGGTCTCAGGAGTTCGGGCGGTACAAGACGCTCCATGATCGGCTCTATACCGTCATTCAGGGTGAAACCCTGGATCGTGAAGAGCTCGAGAACACCACCGCACAGCTTCAGGTGGAATGGAGTTACCTGAACGCCCTGCAGGCACGGCTCACCGACTTGAGCACCCAGATTTCCCGCCGGATGGACCGGATCGCTGCACTCAAAGTGGAGCAGGATCTGGCCAGAGGGGAAGAAGCCACCGAGGAACCTCTCACCGGAAAGTGGGAGGTGATATTGAATCCCGGCGATCAGGAAGGCGTTTTTCGACTCAAACAGTCTACGACCCTGATTTCAGGAGACTACACTCTCACGGGTGGATGGACGGGATCTCTGAAGGGTACGCTGGTGGGGGATCGCGTCAGGCTCGAGCGTATCGATTCGGAAAAAGGTTTTATCGCCGTATATTACGGAAGACTAAAGAAGGAGGAAGAGACCATCAGCGGTACATGGGAGGCCACAATGTTTACGACCGGCGGCCCCATGACCGGAACGTGGTCCGCCAAGAAAATTCATGAACCCTAAACTCGTATTTGCATTCATCATCGGACTGAGCCTGGGACTCCTCCTGGGATATATCTTTACCGATCTCCACTATCGCAACCTTGAACGGGCTCAGATGTCCGGATCCATGATGGGTATGGGACAGCCCCAGATGGCTCCCGGGGAAAATCCCCACTCCATGGACGGGGTCATGCAGAGAATCCAGGACCTGGAAGGGCTGATCGAGAAGGACCCACAGAATTACGATGCTCTGGTGGAACTGGGAAATCTCTATTACGATGCCAATATCTTCGAGAAGGCTGCTCCCCGCTATGAAGCGGCGGTTCAGATCAAGGGAAATGATCCCAACGTCCTCACCGATCTGGGAACCTGTTACCGTAACACCGGCCAGTTCGACAAGGCGGTTGAAATGTACGACAGTGCTTCGAAGCTGGATCCGAACCACTGGCATTCCCTCTACAACGCCTGTGTGGTTTCTCTCTATGATCTGAAGAATAAGGACCGCGCGAAGGCCTATTATGAAAAGCTCAAAAAGGTGGTTCCGAAAGAGATTAATCTTGCGGAAGTGGAGGCGGATCTCGGAGCTTCCTGATGCGCCGGTTTTTCTGGCTCATCCTTATCGGCCTCGCATATCTTTTCTGGAGAATAATTTCACGTAAGCCCCGGGATCCCGATCTCGGGTGGAGGAAGTTTTCCCGGATCCACAAAAAGAGCCACCGCTTTTCAACGGGCGGTGAGATGGTGAAAGATCCTGTCTGTGAGTCCTATCTGCCCAGAGAGCGCGCGGTCGAAGCCTATGGGCACTATTTCTGCAGCAAGGAGTGTGCGGAGAAATGGTCAACCAGAACGAAGTCGCAATAAACATTCCCAACACCTGGGACCAGATTATTTCCATTGGGAGGCTTCTCTACGACAAGGGTCTCATTGTGGGGGGGGAAGGAAATATCAGTCTCCGTCTTCCGGATGGGAATCTCCTGGTCACGCCGTCCCGGATCTGCAAGGGACGTCTTACGGTCAAGGACAGTGTCATGCTCGACCCCATGGGCGGCCAGATCTCAGGGGACCGGGAACCCTCCTCCGAACTTCTCCTTCACCTCCATATTTACAGGCAGAGGGACGATGTGCAGGCCATTGTCCATGCCCATCCCCCCATGGCCACGGGGTTTGCCGCGGCGGGAGAATCACTCAGCGATCCGATCCTGGCGGAAATGTATGCCAATTTCCGGAGGGTACCCGTCACTCCCTACGCCAATCCGGGCTCCCTGGAACTTGCGGAGGCCATCGCTCCCTTCCTTGAGGATCACGATGCCCTTCTCCTTAGAAACCACGGAGTCATTACATTCGGGCCCGACCTGGAATCGGCCTATCTTCGAATGGAACTGGTGGAACACTTTGCCCGAATCTCACTGGTGACCCGGACCCTGGGTCGTCAGTCCCCGATTCCCGGTAAGTACCTGCTTCTCCTGGAGGAGGATTGGCGGAAGCACCGGCACGATCCCTTGCCCACGGTCCCGAAGCGCAGAAGCGCCCGGTCACTCCTTCAGGAGCTCTTCGAAGAGCTGGTTAACCGCTACATCAAGAAATAAAAAACTAAGGGCAGGAGGGGTCGGGATTGATCGTCGCACAGGTGTTCGTCGTCGTGCGTGAAAATCCGTGACCGCCCTCGTTAGGTCCCAGAATCGGAACTACGGTGAAGTAGGCGTCACCTGAAATGTTTGTTGAGTAGGAATGCCCACTTTCCGTGCAGCTTAAGGGATTGGGATCGTATCCTTCACTTTCAAGGAGAGAAAGAGATTTTGAGTAGACGGCAAAGCTCTGCGAAGGCTCCGTTGCCACGTTACAGGGATCACCCCATGTCAGAAGGATATCGTCCCCGGATGGAGAGCGCGTTCCCGCCGCTCTGATCATCCAGTTCCAACCATATGAATCTGTACTGGTATACCCTGAAGGTGTTGTACTGTTGCTTTTGTAAAAACATCTACCAGATGGTGGGGTGTTCGTGTCAGCTGCTGCTGGGTAAGATCCCGGATATGTTGGTGCATCCAAATCGTAGAATCCAACATAGAAATCACCGACAGTAACTGTTTGAGGTGTGCTTAATGTATAGTTATTCCAACTTGAAGAGCTAACAACCTGAACAGTGACATTCTGAGTATAATCGAGTGTGGAATTGGAAGGTGAACCAGAGCCCGATGTATCTCTGTAAAAAAGAATCTGTATATTCCGGCCAACTGAAATTGTACCATCCCAGAAAATTACATTAACTTCAGTAACGGTGATTGGATATTCAGAAGGACTAAAGCGTTTGATCCATGCAAGGCGGCTAGTGCTGGTACCGCCAAATCCAACATTTGTATTTGGTGAACCGTCGTCAAAGGAAAAAGATATAGGAACGTATCCTGTCTGTTTGCTTACCATCACACCATCTCCCGAGCCATCTTCTACGAGCGTACCGGGCGAGCCAGCCTCTAAAACGCACGATGCATTTTCTGCTCCGGTCCGGATGATCGGTTTGACGTATTCATGGAAGATGAGGGGCTTGTCGTACGGCGGCCACAGGTGACAGTAGCTCATGATCGTCCCGTCCGACTCGGCGGCTGGTCCTTCACAGCACCCTGTTTCCACAGGATTTCCCACATAACAGCAGTCGAGCCAGGTTCCGGGAGGGTCCTGATAGCAGTGAGTGTGCCGGGAACCGAAGTTGTGTCCAAGTTCGTGCGCGTATCCATCGGCATCCCACGTATAGGATGTGGTGGGGTAGCCGTAGGTGCCGTTGATTCCGATAACTCCGTACCCATATGTGGTACTGCAGAGGCATCCACCGGTACAACGCCACGCAATCCCGCCGCCCAGGTTTTTAAGTGAGAGGAGAATGGCGGTCGCCCTGTTTACGCTTCCCATGTATGTCTGGTAATAGGTTCCGATCTGAGTGAGCAATGCGGATGTTGTCGATCCTGTATACGGGTAGGGAGAAGCTGTAGATGTCCAGACGACGATATTACCAATACTGATTATGGTGTCGGCATCCCTTTCGTAGAATACTGAAATGGCAGCGGTTAGATCTGTAGCATAGTCAACAGCAGCTTGAACCGATCCGAAATGTGTATAGGCTTCATAATCCATGTCCAGAGCCAGATCCGCTTTCAGAGTTCCGGAACTGGGGACACGAAAGGCAGGATCCTGGTTGACGATATCCTGAAGAGAGGGGATCTCGTTGATGGAATCATCCTGATCGTTACAGCAAGAAAGAATCTTTGAGGGATCCACGGAAGGATCGAACCGGCTCACGGCGGCGAGGGGCTTTTCGTCCGACGTATGTTTTATACCAAAGATGTACCGGGTTCGTTCCAGCTGGATGAATCCGGAAAAGCCGCTGGGCCACAAGGCAAACAGGGCGAGAGAATCGTGCGATCTCCCCAGGACATGGCCTTTAAAATAGGTTCGGTTTCGGCTCGGTTCATGAATGATTGGACCCTCGTCGGACATTTCAATAATTTTAGCGCCGGGGGAAAAGGGATCGAATTCTGTCAGCTCGACGGTAACCCATTGGCCGTTTGAAAGAGGGAGATTGTCAATCTGAATACGCCCTAAGTTTTGAGCCTTATTCAGAAAATCCGGATCCAGGGAGGCCGTGAGTTCTTCAGGAAAATAGGACGAACCCGGTTGGGAATATTGCTCTGTTCCCGGCAGGAAGGGGGAAGGAACCGATGCCTGGATCATACCCTGAAGCATGAATGAGATAAGAACCATGGCAGTTTTCATCATCCTCTCCTCGACAGCTTTATTTCTTCTTACAATTATAGCGTGGATCTTATTCGAATCACAGAGAAACAGTATTTCCGCTGTAAAGGAGAGGCAGATTCCCTACCGATCCCAGAAGACGGCCATCGTGTGGAGCGAGGCGATGATGAAATCCCCCCCGGCAAAGAGGAGGAAGACGAGGGGGAGATGCCACACGGGGATCCCGAACCCGAAGAGCAGGGCTCCGCATGTCCGTCCCAGGATCACGACGGGCACCAGGCCCGCATAGCGCAGGGGACTCTTGACATAAAGAAAGTAAATCCACGCCAGCATGGCCAGAAAGATCCCGCAGAGCTTCAGGTAAACGGAGGGTTCCGGGTAGGGGATGGAGAGAAGATGAAAGATGGGACGGGGAAAGAAGAGGATCATGACCGCAAAGGCGGCGTCATAGATTCCACCGAGGATGAAAATGAGGCGCTGCAAGGTCAAATTACGAAATGGGTCCGGGGGACCCGAAGATCGGAATCAGGAACCGTCCCAGCGCCGGAAAAGGACGCAGGCATTCGTTCCTCCGAAGCCGAAGGAGTTATTCAGTCCAATCCGGAAATCACGCTGGATGCTGCCCTCACGGCAGAGGTTGAGATCGCAGCCTTCGTCCGGGTTTTCCAGGTTGACCGTGGGGTGAGCCAGGCCATGGTAGAGCGTCAGCACGGTCACGGCCGATTCGACTCCGCCGGCGGCGCCGAGGGTGTGACCGATCATTGACTTGGAAGAGTTCATGACCAGTTCATCGGCATGGGATCCAAAGACTTCCTTGACGGCCTGAATCTCCACGATGTCGCCGACAGGTGTCGATGTCCCGTGGGCATTGATGTAATCCACATCTTCCGGAGAGATTCCCGCGTCCTGCAGGGCGGCACGCATGGCTCGTTTCGCACCGTCGCCCGAGGCATCGGGAGCAGCCATGTGAAACGCATCCCCGGACATTCCCGTACCGATCACTTCCGCATAGATTTTTGCACCCCGCTCATTTGCGGAGGTCAGGGATTCCAGAATCATGACACCGGCACCCTCGGCAATGACGAAGCCGTCCCGATCCCGGTCCCAGGGCCGTGAAGCTCTCTGAGGCTCTTCGTTCCGGCTGGAAAGAGCGCGCATCGAGGCAAATCCGGCCAGGGCAAGGGGACAGATGACCGATTCGGTCCCTCCCGATACCATGGCCCGGGCGAGTCCCCGCTTGATGAAGCTGTAGGCGTCACCCAGGGCGTGGGCGCCCGTGGCGCAGGCCGTGCAGGTGGCGGAATTGGGGCCTTTGAACTGGTGGAGGATCGAAACGATTCCTGAAGGCATATTGACGATGGAGCCCGGGATGAAGAAGGGAGATACCCGCCTCGGGCCCTTGTCCCGAACGATATCCCGGTTCTTTTCGATCCAGGAAAGGCCCCCGATCCCGCTTCCGATGACGACGCCGACTTCTTCTCCCGGCAGGGGTGTTTCCTTCAGACCTGCATCCCTCACAGCCTGCTCCGCAGCGGAAATCGCCAGATGGACAAAACGGTCGACTTTGCGTGCTTCTTTCGGGTCGTACCATTCCTCGGTGACGAAATCCTTAACCTCCCCGGCGATGATCACCGGGAAGTCGGTCGTATCGAATTGGGTAATGGGAGCGATCCCACTGGTGCCGGAAACCAGGGCGTTCCAGGTCTTCTGGACCCCGGTTCCCAGCGGGGTAACCAGCCCGAGGCCGGTTACGACGACACGCTCTGATGTCATGCGTGGGCTTTTAAATACTCGACGGCATCACCGACGGTGCGGATGTTCTCCGCTTCCTGGTCAGGGATGTCGACGCCAAATTCTTCTTCGAAGGCCATGACCAGCTCGACGGTGTCCAGGGAATCCGCGCCGAGATCGTCGATGAACTTGGCGGCGGCAACAACTCGATCAGCTTCAACACCTAACTGCTTAACGATGATTTCTTTCACTTTTTCTTCAACATTAACGCTCATGTGCTTCCTCCCTTTTGGAGTAAAAATACGGGCTTGGTTTTACCATATTTCGGGCCTGAACGCAACGGGTCAGCGGCGGAAGAATCCTCCCGATTTGCTTTCGTCTCCCTTGGAACCGCCCCGGGCTTCCGTAAGTTCGTTGTTCAGCGTACGGATCCGCTCCTGCAGCTGCTTAAGCTTTCCCTGGTATTCGCGGTCCATGGTTTCGTTCGCGCGCTTGAGCTTTTCGATTTCGGCGCGGAGCTCGCCGCTGGCGCCGCCGACATCCTGGATTTCGGCACGGAGACGCTGGAGATCTTCTTCCATCTGCTGGATGATCTCGTCTTTCTCCGACATTTGAAGCCGGAACTTCTCTTCCTGCTCTTCATAGAGCTTCTTGATACCCATGAGTTTCTGGACTTCGGAGAAGTCTGCATCGGATGGGGCCACGACCGCCTCCTTCCTCTGTTCGAGATGCGGAAACAACTTCCTGAGCTTCAGTGAGAGATCGTCGCTTTCGGGTGAGCAGTCCATGGCGGTTTCGTAGTCGATCACCTGGTTAACCAGGAGGGCGATCAGAGACTGGTTCAGGCTCTGCATCCTGAAGTGGGCCACGGATCCCTCGATCTCTTCGTGAATATTCTTGATATCCCCCTCTTCAATCGACTTTGTGATTTTGGGGGTGTTTTTCATGATTTCAGTCGCCGCCACCATGCCCTTTCCATCCCGTCTCGGCACCAGCTTGAGCGAAACGATGGCCCGGAGGACCTGGCCCAGCTGGCTTCGGATCTGATCCTGCTGATCGGAGGGAAAGGCGTCGATGATCCGGTCGATCGTCTGAGCCGAAGAATTCGTATGGAGCGTCGAAAAGACCAGATGCCCGGTCTCTGCTGCGGTGAGAACCGTGGATATCGTCTCCCGGTCGCGCATTTCACCGACCATGATGACATCGGGGTCCTGGCGCATGGCGTTGCGGAGGGCCTCCTTGAAGGAGGGAGTGTCCGTTCCTACCTCTCTCTGGGAGATGGTGGCCTTGTTGTCGGAGAATAGGAACTCAATGGGATCTTCAATCGTGATGACGTGGTCATGCCGGCTGGCCACAATTTCCTTGATAATGGCCGCAAGGGTAGTAGATTTCCCCATGCCCGTCGCCCCGGTAACCAGGACCAGGCCCGTCTTTATTTTGCAGAATTCGTAAAGAACTTCCGGGAGATTCAGATCTGCGATGTTCTGGATGTCATAGGGGATCTGCCGGAAGGAAGCGGAAATCGTTCCTCGCTGGAAATATATGTTTCCCCGGAATCGGGCCACACCCTTTACCCCGTACCCCAGATCGACAGATTGATTCAAATTCAGCTTCTCCACCTGGGGTGGCGTGAGGATCTTCATGACCAGGTCCTCGATCTGCTCGGGCTTCAGGGGGTCTCCCTTGACAGGGAGGAGCTTTCCCTTGATCCGTAACAGGGGAGGCCTCATCGGTTTCAGGTGAAGATCGGATGCGCCCTGGTCTTTCGCAAAGCGTAAGAGTTCTTCGAGACTCACGGCGATATTGTATCACATGCTAGAATCTCAGCCATGGACGTCCGCGCCAGCCGTTATTTCCGCATCATTCTGGGATTGTTCGGGATAGGAATCCTCGTCGCCTTCATCCTTTCCCTCGGAGTCAGGGAGGTCGCCTCGTCGCTCTCCAAGATTTCTCCTGTGACGGTCCTCGGGATTGTAATAGCGTACGCACTTTCCTATTTGATCCGCATGGTAAAGTGGGCTGTCGTACTCCATCTTTCGCCATGGAAGTTTTTCAGGATTTACGCCCTTCAGGTGGTGGTTGGGATCCTCACTCCGCTCCGGATGGGCGAAGTGGCCCACGTTCCCCTTGTCGAGCCGGTGCGTGGCGGTTCGACCGCCCGGCGGACCGGCGTGTTTCTTTTAATTCGGGCAGTGGAAATCGGACTCTATCTTTCCCTGGTTTTCCTGTCCTCCATCGCGTTGGGTCTCTTTCATCGCCAGGTGGCCATCGGGCTGGCTGCCGTTGCAGCTGCAGGCGGAATCCTCTTTGCGGTCCTGTGGCTGGGAAGCGGCCGTGCCGAGCGGTTTCGCGCCTTCCTGCGGGAGACCCTTTCCACGCTGAGGGAAACAGCCGATGTGCGGACCGTTTTGATCCTTGTGGCTCTTACCCTGATTCAGCATCTCTTCGAATGGACCTCCGCCATCCTTGCCATGAAGGCCCTGACTCCCTGTTCGCCGATGGTCATCATCGCCACCTACTTCCTCGCCTCCTTTGCCAGTGTCCTTTCCTTTATACCCGGGGGACTCGGTGTGGGTTCCGTAACCTGGGCATACCTCCTTCACCTCTCCTGTGCCGATCTGCTGGGTGCGGGAACGGCGGCCGTTATCCACAAGGTGTTGACCCTGGGCCTGATCGCCGCCTTTGCGGGGGTCACGCTCCTCGTGCCTGATCGCGGACGCCCTTCGGACGGATGACGGGAATCGAGTTCTGCCTGAGGGAATGGTACAATTTCCCACATGGTTACCCGCATTTTTCATACTCGGTGTGTAGCGAGGCGGTGAAGATGTCTGTGAATGCAAGGAAAACGAGTGAAAAACACCGGACGCACAGCCGCAGCCTGCGTCGAGGATTTTTGAGTGAGTTTGACGCAGCAGTGGCGGGCATATTTGCCGCCGCAGGAGTAGGGAGTGTGAGAAGTGCGGGTTAACCGAAGGTTTGTCCTGAGCCGGCCGGGCGTCCTGGATATGATCGAGGAAGCGGTTCCCGCCGCGGGTCCGGGTGAACTGCTTGTGCGGGTTCAGGCGGGACTTACCTGCGGTACGGATATGAAGATGTTCGATCGCGGCCATCCAAAGCTCACCTTCCCTACACCCTTTGGTCACGAGGCAAGCGGCGACGTCGTCGAGGTGGGAGAAGGTGTGGAAGGGTTCCAGGAGGGAGACCGGGTCATGTTTCCCATTTCGGCTCCCTGCGGGACCTGTTCGTATTGCAGGATAAACCGGGAAAACCTCTGCCACACGCTGATGGAGAAAAAGCTCTGGGGTACCTTCAGCGACTATATCGTCATTCCTTCTCATATCGTTTCGTGGCAGACTTACACAATTCCTGAACGGGTTTCCTATGCGGAGGCCGCGCTCCTCGATCCTCTGGCTTCGGTGATCTTCTCCTGGCAGAGGGTGAAAATAAACGTGCCCGGTCCCCTGGTGATTACCGGTGCCGGTGCGATTGCCCTGATGCATGCATGGATTGCCCGGGAACGGAACTTCGAGCCCATCTTTATCGCGGGGAGAAGACCGAACCGCCTGGAGGTTTTCAAACAGTACGGGTTCGAGACAGTGATCATGGACGAAAACTTGCCTGAAATCATTCGATCCCGGACCGATGGCCTGGGTGCGGAAGTGGTGATTGAAACCAGCGGAAATGCCGACCTTTGGGAGCCCGGCATCGCCTGCCTCCGGGGTGGTGGTACCTTCATGGCATTCGCCGGTTGTGAAGAAGGGACCTTCACCCGTGTGGATGTCACCGCCCTCCATTATGAACAGCTCACGATCGCCGGATCTTTCCATTACGACAGGAGGGCCGTTGCCGCAACGTACACAGCCATCGTGTCAGGAACCTATCCCCTTCACCAGCTTTTTTCGGACACCTATGATCTGCCCTCTCTTCCGGAAGCCCTCGATCGGCTCAGGGGAGGGGAGGGATTCAAGTTCGTGATCAAGCCATGAAAGTCGCCGTCGCCACCGACCATCTCACCGTCCGTACCGAAGAGTGGCCCGAGCCCGTACCGGGTCCGGGAGAGCTCCGGGTGCGAATCCGGGTGTGCGGAGCCTGTACCTCCGATGTCCTCTCGTGGTACGTGAAGAAGAAAGCGCCTGTCGTCCTCGGCCATGAACCGGTCGCCGAGGTGCTGGAACCGGGGGACGGAGTGGATGGGTTCCGGCCCGGACAGCGCCTCTTTGTCCATCACCATGCCCCCTGCGGTTCCTGCAGGTTCTGCAGGAGAGAACAATATATTCTCTGCCCCACCTGGAGAAAGCAAGCCCTCTCTCCCGGAGGGTTTGCCGAGGAAGCGATCGTCCGGTCCCAGGCGGTGCGCATGGATACGCTAACCCTTCCCGACGAGGTCTCCGATGAGGCCGCTGCCCTGATCGAACCCTTTGCCTGCTCGATCCATGCCTTCCGGCAGGCTGGCATCCGTCCCGACGACCGGGTAATCCTCATTGGAATGGGGGGGATGGGTTTTTTAAATGCGTACGCGGCCAGGGCCTACGGGGTCAAAGAGATCGCCGTGACCGACCTTATGCCAGAACGGCTGGAGATGGCCCGTGATCACGGGTTTGGATCGGTGATCGATGGAAATACTCCCGATGCTGCGGAGGCTCTCCGGGAAGCCTCGGGCGGGGAGGGGGGCGACATCGTGATTGTGGGCCCCGGGTATCTGCCTGCCATGGAATTAGGAATGAAGGTTGTCGCCCCTGGAGGAACGGTCGTCCTCTTCACGCCATCGGCGCCCGAAGACGTCCTGGGTATCTCCCCGCATCACCTCTACTTCAACGACATCACCGTCACGACTTCCTACTCCTGCGATCCCAACGACACGAAAGAATCCCTCCGTATGATCGCCGGTGGTGCCCTGCCCGTGGATCGGCTCATTACCCATCGCTTTCCACTGGACCGTGTGGAGGACGCCCTGAAAATCCTGTCGGCGGGGGGAAGGGTTCTGAAGGTGCTGGTGGATGTCAGTTAAGAAGTTTCTCGAATCGTGGCGATGGGAGGGCGTGACCAACCTGCCCTATGCAGATGGGGAGGGTTTTGCCGGGGCGACCCGGAAGATCCTTGTCGAAGGTTCCGAGGTTATCCTCCGCTACTTCGAGCTGGAAGTGAAAGGATTTTCCCGAAGAGAGCGCCATCCCCACGAGCATGCCGTTATCATCCTGCGGGGAACAGGGGAAGTTCTGGTAGGCGATGCGTGGACCGAAGTGAAGCCCTTCGACGCCGTCCACATCCCCGGGAACGTCGAGCACCAGCTGAAAAACACGGGGCCCGAACCCTTCGGCTTCCTCTGCGCCATCCGCCCAAAGACTACCAGCTAGAATTCCCTGATCCTTAAAACCAATTGCAACCAAAAAACCAGGGAAAATTCCTGGTTTCCTATTCAGTAGATTTCAAAAGGATATTTTTACTGTTGTGGATTAATATTATGCGTATACAAGACGGCCCTTAGGCTCTGGAATTTCCCTTCCAAGCTCTCGCGCGGTATCCAACCACTCCTGAATGATTACGTCCACGTTCGCAAGCGCTTCCTGCCTGGTTGTACCGTCGGCCGCACAGCCCGGCAGTTCCGGAACCTCCGCAATGAATGCCTGATCCTCGTCACTCCAATAAATAATCACTTCATATCTGGTCATGGACCTATCCTCCTAAGCGATACTTCAGGACAATTTTACGAACCTGTCTAACCTGATAAGGTTTCGCTTTCGCGCCTTTCGGCTGAATATTCAAAATCTCCTCAATGCAGCTTCTAGTGAAGATATGATGGTCTCCGCGAGTTCTCTCATCGAATCCTAGTTGTAAGAGAAGGTTACAAAGATCATGAAAAGGAATATTAGCATCCGATGACCCGCGAAGAATGCGGATAAGAAGTTTTTCATCCGGGACCATTGATCACGTCTCCTTGCTCAGAGTCAGGATTGTTCTCAATACTGTGCCGGAAGTACTCAATTGCAAATTCATTGTTCTGATTATAGCATCCTGGCCATTCCACTATCCTGTATTTATATCTAAAACTTGTAGTAGTTGTGTTATGAGGTGTTTGAATTATGGATTGTTGATTTCCCTTGTATGAAGAGTTTCCATATATACGAGCGATAATTCAAATACTTGGTTGGAGGTTTGTTCTGGCAAAACCTCTCCTGATAAGCTCATCCAGTGATTCACGCAGAATGCGAGTCCCTCTCTGAATTTCCGAATTCGTCAGTTGTCGGTTAATACTCTCTGTACCGGCTTCATAGGCTTCCTGCCATCGATTGAGTACCATGTATGCGAGACTGAGACTTTGGTAGATTTTTGAAGCCATTATATGATCCGGATGAGACTTTAAAAATATTGACGCATATTTGATATATTCTTCTGCCTCTTTGTCTGCAGATTTAATGAAATATTTTCCATCCTTTGTTTTTGGATAGTTATTACCCTCTGAATTTTCCACTAATCGGCCCGTTCTTTTTCTTTCATTTACTGGTTTAAGCATGTCCGCAATTAAGTCTCTTCCATTTCCCCAATCCATTGTAGCTCCCGGACTGATTTGCGCCAACCTCCACCCTGAATAGGTTGAATTAGGATAATTCTCCAGTACCTTCGAGTCTCTGAACACAAAGGAGAATTGTTGAAGACATCGTATGGCTTCATCCTCTGTCGATTCAATGCAATCCTTAATTACATTTAAGGCCTTTTTATCAATTCCTGATGGTTTGATGATTTCAAAAGTCAGAGGTACCTGAAGTGTTCCGTGCCAACCTCTGGTATCCCAGGGGCCCAGTGCCAAGCGTAGAAATCCTTTATAAATACCTGGAGTAGCGAATCGGCAAGGGTACCATTCAGTCAATAGTCCGCTTTTAATTTCTCCCGGTTGCATAGAAAAACTTCTATTTTCATCTCCCACTTTGGGTGATACATCATAGTATGAGACATATTGTGGTATTTGTTCAACAATATCTTCGGGGCCAGATGTAACATGAAATAAAAAATAAGGACCACTTTTTTCGCCAATGATTGCACTCCACTTATAAGGTAGCCAGATCTCATTATTAGAAACGTTTGTGAAAGTATACTGAATTTGTATCGGTTCTAACGGAAGATATTTACCATTACCCACTACCGATGCCTGCAACTCCAGACCGTCGTGTACATTTGCATCAATCTCATAAGCATATATGATAGAGGGAAGAATAAAAAAACACAGGATAATAAACGTCATTATTGTTGTTTGTTTCTTCATTATGAGAGTCAATCCGATAAAATTATCACTCACCCAAGAATTATAACACCCGGTAATCCCGCAAAATCCCCAAATTCATGAAATTCATTAAATTTATAAAATCCACTAATCCATGAAATTCTTTAATTCTCTAATTTTCAGTCCGGGACATTAAGATTGAACCACGCCTCCATCGAGCCGGCATCCTGTTCACTCTTTTTCGTACCCTTCACCGAGCGCTGGGCCATCGAGAGAGCCTTGGAGATGGCGGGAGAAGAGAGGGGCTGGGCTTTTTCCGTGCCGAGGGAATGGAGAAATTTCATGAACATTTCTGAGGTGAACCGCCGGATCAGGGGGTCTTCCAGATCGACATGGAAGGAAAGGGTTCCCTTTCCGACGTATTTCTCAAGGGCTTGAACCAGTTTCTCATCCCTGTCCCGCAGGGGATGACGCTCCAGGACAGCCACGTGGAGCCGGCTGAGCAGGTGGTCGTCCAGCTCGGTGGAAAAATCACGATGGGTCAACACCTGGACCAGGACCACAGCTGCCTGGTGGTCGGCATCGTGGCCATTTCCCAGGATTTTGGGGAGTTCTCCCACAGAGCCAGGGCGGGTGAAGTTTATGCGGCTGGGTTCTGTTGCGGTCAGGAATGCATCCAGAGTTTCCTGAAAGTGGGCGGTGACGACGACGGGTACGTCCATCGCCACATTGGCCCTGACTTCCTCCAGGATTCCCATGTGTTTGTCCTCCCGGGTCAGCCAGAGCTGATCTTCCAGCTGTTTTATCCGGAGAGTATGAAAGAGGGACATATCAGGATACGCTCACAGGGATGGGCATAAAGCTGATCAGGAAGACAACGAAGACCACGATAGCAAGAATTTTTCTCCGCAAATCCAGGGGGACGGGTTCATCCCACATCCGGGGGTGGCGGAGGCCGATAAAAATAAGAATAACGGCCCACAGCCACCAGCCCCACCAGAAGACACCCATGGCGACAAGAAAGATATAGAGCGGAAGAGCGAGACGATGCTGTCTCTTTCCTATGACGCTATACAGGATGTGCCCTCCATCCAGCTGTCCGAAGGGAAGGAGGTTAAGGCTTGTCGCCAGGAGTCCAACCCATCCGGCGAATGCCAGGGGATGGATCATGATCGTCATTCCCTCGGGGAGGGAATGAAAAAGATAGGACAGCCCGAGGAAGAGAAGAGGTGTCCCGAGCTGGAGGCTCTGCTCTGGAATGGCTGCGATGGGTGTGGGTGTGGAAAGGGCGATCCCGATAACCAGGAAGGGAAGGGTGGCCACGAATCCCGCAAGGGGGCCTCCGGCGCCGATATCGAAGAGCTGGCGCTTGGAGGGGATTGGTTCCTTGATTTTGATGAAGGCGCCCAGGGTTCCGATCCCGAACGGGACGGGGATAAAGTAGGGAAGCGTGGCATCGACCCGGTGGATCCGGCAGGCAAAATAGTGTCCCATTTCGTGGGCAAGGAGAATGAAAAGCGTGGGGAGAGAAAAGAGAAGTCCCCGGATCAGGTTCTCGGGGTGAATCAGCGCCATCCCCAGGCCGGAGAGAGTCTCGGCGTTTTCATAATCGGTGCCAAACCAGAGACCTCCGATCAGGGTCGTCGTGATCAGAGTGAGAAGGAGAAGTGCAATGTGGATGAAATAGCGATGCTGGAACCGTGGCGGCGGTTCAAGAAACCAGGGTGCTTCAGGCCAGTTCACGCAATTGTTTTCCAGGCTTGAACTTAACGGTTTTTCCTTCCGGTACCTCGACCTTTTCTCCGGTATTCAGATTCCAGCCCACTTTGGGCTGGCGGGTGTTTACCTGAAAAACGCCAAATCCGCGTATCTCAATCCGTTCACCTCTCAGAAGGGCATGTTTCATCCCTTCAAAGATAGTGTCCACGGCTTTCTTGGTCTGGTTGCGAGGCAGCCCTAAACGATCAACGATCGTGTTGACGATCTCTTTTCTTGTCATATAAGAACCTCCTGCGGATCTCTTTCATTATATGAGGGGGGGCGAAGGGAGTCAACTCCCCTGTTGTGTTCGATCTTCCACACTTCGGATAAAATCCCGGTTGATAAAAATGATTTCAGATTCGCAGAAGACAGGGAGAAATTGTCGCGTATCGTTCAGAAAATCACTCACCCGCGAATGCTGAACCTCACCGAAGATGTGAACCTGGCCATCAATGGAGTCGCCATTGAAGAGGTCGACACGAACCTCGGGAGAAGCTGTAGGTATCATGTCGTAATCTCCCCGCCGGGTCTCATCTTCCATGGGCGCCGTCAGGGTCACGATGAGCTTCTTACTGACAAGAATGTTCCGGTCGGTTGCCAGTACATGGACAGGGATGAAATATCGTTCGTCCTCGTTTAGAAATTCGTCCAGCGATTCCTGTCCGTCATGCTTGGAACTGGATTCTGCGAGGAAGACCGAACATTCCAGTCGTTGTGTCTCAGCCAGAACCAGCCTGACATCTACGCTTCGTTTGGGAACACGATAGATTTTTCGAGTATCCATGGGAATTCATAATACATGATTCATTCATGGCATACAACCATTCTGGAAGCCCTTTATACAAGGGGAAATTTTCCTGATAAGGTGATTATTGGATAGGTAATTAAAGTGATACTTGAACTATTGTTAACTTTGTGATACAAATAGTCTGTGCTGACAAATCGGAAAAAAAAGGAGCGTGCGTTTTACGTCTATCAGGTCTATGGAAAACAGGCCGCGGACGAGGCGCGCCACGCGTCGGCCATCATCTTCTATCGCAAGGCCCTGGAACTTGATCCCAGCAACATCGGCCTCCTGCTGAAAATCGCGGATTTGTACAGGATCACGGGAGAAAGGGAGTCTTCCCTGGAGACGTACCGGCGTGTGCTGCGTCTCTCCGGATGGGGGTCATCCGTCGAGGCCGAAACGGCACGACGGGCCATTCACAAGCTTACAGGGGATAGGGTCCTGTCACCGGGCGCAGCCTAGGTTCCACCTTACCTGTTCCCTCCAGAATTACATATCGAACCCAGCAGGCTTCCGGTGTCGTCCAGTGGGAAAGCTCCGGGAAGGGACCGGTTTCCAGGGGCGGTTGTGCAAGAGCCGCTTCCAGCGTTTCTCCCCAGGAGAGCCTGAAAGGATCGGAAGTACGGATTTCAGGGTACCCAAACGTGGCCGACCCAAAATCGTAGAGGGTACGGTTCCCGCGGCGCTCGGTCGTGACAGGATTCAGGACAGGCCCCCCGGCATAGGTCGGGAAGAGCGGTTTTTCACCGGGCCGGGAGATGTCCGTAAGATAAGGAAGGGGCGGGACACCAAGGGTACGGATCCCAAGGGGGCCTTCGGAACTGGATACGGTCCATGATCGGCCCGATCGAAGCTCCTCTCCCCTCCATCCCGCAGGGTGTGGATTGCAGAGCAGATATCCGAATCCGTCGGGGGAGGGGATCACGACCCGCAGGATATGGGTTCCGGAAGAGAGGATGGGATCCAGAACGTAGATGTCATCCTGGTCCCAGCCTCCGCCGATCCGCGTGTCATCCAGATAGAGAAGATAAGATGGAAAGGCATGAACATAAAGGGTCATGGGAGGAATCGGGTCCTGGAGCGTGAAGGTCTTTTCAAAGGTGAGGATTTCGGGCGTTCCGGTGGGGACCTTGCCTTCCCGCCAGATCAATGTCGCGCCTCCTGTGTAAGGGGCCATCCGCGGAGCCGTGGCACGGGAAAGGAAAACGAAGATCACCGCAACGGTAAGAATCCCGCTCCACAGGAGGAGGGTATGCGGGAAATGAGGCTTAAAACCTTCCAAGGGATCCTTCCCGTCTTGCCCGGTTGATGGAGGCATTGAAGAGTGCCATGCCGATGCAGGAGAAGACAACTGTGAAAAGGAGCAAATAGAGCAGGTCCGGGATGACCTCCGAAAAAGCCATGCCGTTGAGGAAGCACCCCCGGAGGATATGGAGAGCGCGTGTCATGGGCATCCACTCTGCCGTCGACTGAAGCCAGGGCGGGAGGATATCAACGGGAAAGAAAACAGTTCCCAGGAGGGCCTGCATCGTCGTGATCAGGAAGTTGAAGGGATTTCCCTTCTGAAAGAGGATCACGGCACTTGCGCTCAGGCTCCCCAGGGCGGCGAAGGTCGTGGCGGTGAGGAGTAGGCCGAGAATCAATCCGATCCACGATCCTGTGTCAATGGTAAATCCGCCGAGAAATGCTGCAAGGAATATGAAGGCTGCAGCATTGATCGACGCATTCAGCATGTCTGCCAGCGTACCGCCAAAGAGGAGATAGGATGGTGGTGTCGGTGTGGCCAGGACACTTTCCAGGGTCCCGGTCACCTGTTCCTCACGCATCCTTCCCGCCGTACCGTACAGGAGGGTGGTCAGAAAGCCCTGAATGGCGATGCCGACAATGACATACTCGAAGTATCCCGGATGCGAAGGTTCAAGCAGGCGGGATAGAAAGTACCAGAGGGAGACGGTAAAGAGAATCCCTGCAAACCGCATGAGAAATTCAGCCCTGTAGGAAAACATGACCTGGAGGTCTTTACGGGTAAGGGCGACAATCTTAGAGCGCCTCAACGTGGCCTCCCTCGATTTTCAGAACACGGTCGGAAAGGGACATCAGGGCGTCTTCGCGGGGAAATGCCATGACAACCGTGGCGTGGTTTCGATGGGCACCATGAAGCCAGCGGGTAAGGCTCTCTGCTCCCTCCGTGTCCAGGCTCCGGGTCGGTTCATCCAGCAGATACAGGGATCCACGGGCAGATAAGGCCCGGGCCAGTGCGACACGCTGTTTCTGCCCCGAAGAAAGGGCTCCGAACCGGCGGTTCAGGAGCGGGTGAAGTCTGAGAAGGTCAAGGAGCTCAGGATCCAATGACCCGTCCATCAATGTGGCGAAGAGCTTCAGGTTGTCCCGGACCGTGAGCCTGTGGTAGAAGCTGCGCTCATCCGGAGCCAGATAGTGGACCCGGGTTCGTACGGGTTGTTGTTCGTCGGGTAATCGATGACCGGCGACCATTACGGATCCCTCATCGTGAAAGAGAAGGCCAGCCAGAATTTTCATGAGGGTGGTCTTTCCCGAACCGTTTGCTCCAATAATGGAAAGGGTTTCCCCTTCCCGGATTTCGAGATTTACATCCGTAAGGGCCTGCACCGGAGTGCGGGACATCTCCCAGACCTGCCACCAGCGGCGGGCCCGGAATGTCTTGCCCACCCCGCGGAGGTCCGCAACGTTCATATCAGATGCCGCGGGTGGTCCGGTAGCGGCGAAGGATCGGTTCCAGGGCGGAGAGTGTTTCCTGAGGGACCAGGGAGAGATCGGTCACGATGGACGTGTCCAGGACCGACGCACATTCGCAGTTCCTGGATTGGTTTGCCAGCCTGGCGACGCTCTTCCGGACAATGGACTGCGCCATGGCGGCATTTTCCCGCAGGACTTCCAGGACATGGGTCCCCGTCACATCCTCGGTTCCTTCCCGCCAGCAGTCATAGTCGGTGACCATGGCAATCGTGGCGTAACACATCTCCGCTTCCCGGGCCAGCTTGGCTTCCTGGAGGTTCGTCATCCCGATGATGTCCATGCCCCAGGAGCGGTACACAAAGGATTCGGCCCGGGTGGAGAAGAGGGGCCCTTCCATGCAGAGGTAGGTCCCTCCCCGATGGACGGTGGCTCCGGCTTCCCGTGCGGCATCGCTCGCGGTGGAAAGCAGGTCGCTGCAGATGGGATGGGCAAACGCCACATGAGCTACGATACCGTTCCCGAAAAAGGTGTCCACGCGATGACGGGTCCGGTCGAAGAACTGGTCCGGAAAGACCACGTGGCGCGGTGCGTATTCCTCACGAAGGCTTCCTACGGCGGAGACAGAGAGAAGCCGTTCCACGCCCAGTGACTTGAACCCGTAAAGGTTGGCCCGAAAGTTCAGCTCGGAGGGCAGGATTTTATGACCCACGCCGTGCCGGGGAAGGAAGACCACGGGAATATCATCCAGACGGCCGATAACGTAAGCATCAGATGGAGGGCCGAAGGGGGTCTGGAGTGTTTCGGTACGGTCGATGACCATGCCTTCCATGGCATAGAGACCTGAGCCTCCGATAATACCGATGGGGTCCGGATTACTCATTGGACGACCTCCTGAATGGTTTTTGCAAGCTCAAGGGCCTGGCCGGCCTTGACCCCGTCGACGAGCGGTTTGCGTCCCGTTCTGCAGGCTTCCAGGAAATCCGACAGCTCGCTCACGAGGGGCTCGCTCATTTCTATGACCGGTTTTTCCTCCTCGATGGCGGGACCGTCGGGACTCTGGGCCAGTCGGTACCCCTTCCAGGTTTTCTCGGCGTAATCTACAGATACATAGGCGGATCCGTGGAAGACTCGAAGCTTTCGGATCCTCGTTTCCGAGACCCGGGATGCCGTGATGTGGGCCATGAAGCCGCTGGGGAAGGTCAGGTGAGCCGTCGCCATGTCCACGCGGGGAGAGAGAACGGGAATACCGAGAGCCTTGATGTCTTCAGGCATGGATCCCGCCAGCTCCACGACGATCTGGAGATCATGGATCATGAGATCGAGGATGACATCGATATCCAGGCTTCTCCGCGTGAAGGGGGAGAGCCTTTCAATCACGGCGTACTTTGGTCGGGTCACGGTGGTAAGGAGGTGGCGGACCACCGGGTTGTGCCGTTCCACGTGTCCAACGGCCAGGACACGCTTCGTCCGGTCCGCAAGCTCCGTCAGCTTGTGAGCCTCTTCCACCGTTTCCGTGATCGGTTTTTCCACGAGTACGTGGCATCCAGCCTCCATGGCCCGGCTGGCCACGGAATAGTGGTGAATCGTGGGCACGGCCACAACGACCGCGTCACAGGCCGAGAAGAGGTTGTCCAGATCCGGGTAAAAGGCCACTTCCGACGATTCAGCCATGGACCGGCCGTGGTCGGGGTTGGCGTCGTGGATCCCTACAAACGGGGGATTCAGCTCTTTGAGAATCCGGAGATGATTTTTTCCGAAGCTTCCGCAGCCGACTAGACCCGTGCGGATCATCTTGCAATGACTCCCCGCTCCGATGTGCGGACAAAGTCGATCAGAACCGCAGCGTCGGGATTCTTCCCCATCTCCGCCTCGACTTCCGGCAGGGCTTCGCCCAGGCTCCTTTTGGTCAAAAAGAGAAGACGAAAGGTTCGCTTCAGAGCCGCAATGGCGTCTTCTGAAAATCCCTTCCTCTGGAGGCCGATCGTGTTGATTCCATAAACTCTGGCCGGTCTTGATCCCACGGTTTTGCAGTAGGGAAGGACGTCCTGGGTCGCCACGGTAAAGCCCCCCAGGTAGGCGTAGGCGCCCACCCGGCAGAATTGATGAACGGCACAGAAGGCGCCGATGGTGGCATGGTCTCCCACGGTGACATGACCGGCGAGGGTGCCGGCATTGGCAAAGATCACGTGATCCCCCACATGGCAATCGTGGGCTATGTGGCTGTAGGCCATGTAAAGGCCGTGACTCCCCACGCTGGTCAACCCTCCTCCGTGGCCCGTTCCCCGGTGGATCGTCACAAATTCACGGATGACGTTATGGTCTCCGATCACGCAGCGTGTTTCCTCTCCTTTGAACCGGAGATCCTGGGGAGGGAGACCGATGGTGGTCGGGCCATAGATGATGTTGTCTCTGCCGATTTCGGCTCCCTTTCCCGCGTGAACGCCCTGGATGAGTTGAGTACCGGCTCCAATCTTCACACCTTCTTCGATGATGCAGAAGGGACCGACAGTCACGCTTTCATCAAGCTGTGCCGACGGATGGATGACGGAACTGGGGTGAATTGTGGTCATATACGTTCTCCAACCATGGATAGAAATTCCGCTTCTGCAACAAGCTTCCCGTCGACCCTGGCTTCGGCCTTCAATTTGGCGGTGGAGGCGCGGCGCTTGAGAACCGTGGCCTCCATGACGAGCTGATCGCCGGGAACGACTTTCTGACGAAACCGGGCATTGTCAATCCCGAGAAAGTAGATCAGGCTGTTTTGAAATTCGTGTTGAAGGTTGTACATGAGGCATCCGCCCACCTGGGCCATGGCCTCAAGGATCAGGACCCCGGGCATGACGGGAGCGCCGGGAAAATGTCCCTGAAAGAACGGTTCGTTAAAGGTGACATTCTTAATGCCGACGACGCGCTCGCCCTCCATCTCGATAATCCGGTCCACCAGGAGAAAGGGGTACCGGTGAGGAAGCACTTCAAGAATCTTCTCGATCCGAAGTTCCATCTGTCTCTCCTTTCAAAGCTTTGATCGTTCGGGGGAGCCGCTGCAGGGTGGCAAGTTCTTTCAGCCACTGGTGGTGATCCCTCGATGGGAATCCGGACACAGTTTTTCCGTCGGGAACATCCCGCGTCACTCCGGTCCTGGCCGTCACGGTGACCCTGTTCCCGATCTTGATATGTCCCACGGCACCCGACTGCCCCGCGAATACGCAGTAGTTGCCAATCCGCGTGCTTCCGGAGATCCCGACCTGGGCCACGAAAACAGAGTGGCGGCCGATCTGGACATTGTGGGCGATCTGCACCAGATTATCGATCTTGGTTCCCTGTCCGATCGTGGTAGGTGTCAGGGTCCCGGCATCCACGGTCGAATTGGCTCCAATTTCCACGTCATCTTCGATCACAACGCCGCCAACCTGGGGGATCTTGTGATAAGCACCTTCGTGGAATGCGAAGCCGAATCCATCACTTCCGATCACGGTACCCGCCTGCAGGATGACGCGATTACCGATCCTGCAGCGGGGATAGATCGTCACGTTCGGATAGACGATGACGTCTTCTCCCAGCGTGGTGGGGCCCATGATGGCTGCACCAGGATGAATGACCGTTCTTGGCCCAATGACGACTCCAGATCCGATGACGGCTCCGGAGCCAATGAAGGCAGACGGATCAACTCTGGATTCCGGGTCCACGGAAGCACCGGGATGGATCCCGGGCCGGGGTGGGGCTTCCTTCCGGAAGAGAGGTATGACCCGGGAAAGTGCCCAGTACGGATCGGAATGCCGGATGAGAATCTTGCCTTCTAGGGATACATCCTCATGGCACAGGAGCGCGGGAGCCGGCGAGCTCGAGGCTTCCCTTGCGTATTTGGGGTTCGTCAGGAAGGAAAGATCCCGGGGGCCGGCGGTCTCCAGCGTTGCAATATTCTCAAGCTGAAAAGCGTCATCCCCCGATACGGACCCGCCGATCAGGTCGGCAACCTCGCGAACCGTAGGCATTATTTTGCAGGCGGCGGAATGTTGATCTGCGTATTGAAGCGTCGGAGAACGTCCTCGGTAATGTCCACCGCTTCCGAGGCATAGACAAGGCCGCTGTTGAACTTGTTAAAGATCAGGGAGTAATTGCCTTCGCGGCCGACTTCCTCGATGATGGGCATGATCTTCTTCTCAAGCTTCTTCAGCTCTTCCGACCGTGCATTTTCCATTTCCCTCTGCGTGTCGTCTTTGAAGCGCTTGTAAGAAATGTTCTTGTCTTCGTATTGTTTGCGGAGTTCGGCAAGCTTTTCTTCGGAGAGGACATATTTCTGATCCGACATCATCTTTTCCAGGTTGGAAAGGTCTGTTTCGTACTTTTTGGCTTCCTCGGCCTTCTTCCTTCCCATCTCCTGAAGATTCTGGAAGGCTTCCTTGCCGGCGGAAGACTCCAGGACTACCCGGTCGACGTCGATGACGGCCATCTTTGTGGGCATTTGCTGGGCCGTAAGGATGCAGGGGATCGCCATTAAAAGTGCCAGGGATAAAATGAACCGCTTGTACATGTAAACCTCCTCGTTCATCTATGATGTTCTAAAAGTTAGTACCGATCGTAAATTGAAAATCACTGCGGGATTCTCCCGGTTCCGGGTCCAGATTTATACCGTAAATGAACCGGAGGGGAGCCATAAAGGCAGGGATGAAGATACGCATTTCCGCACCGGTCGAGTACCTGACCCTTCCCAGGTCCCAGTTTTCCCATTCGCCATAGGTCTGGCCCATATCCATAAACAGAACGAAACGGAAGGGACCCTGAATACGCCAGATCGATTCGAAATTGACGAGGAAATATCGATTTCCTCCGAGCAGCCCGTCCTCCGGGTTTTCCGGGCGGATGGACCGTGTTGTGAATCCGCGCAGGGACCGCTCTCCTCCCAGGAAAAACCGCTCGTAAAATGGAATTTTCCTGTCACTGATCGTGAAGATATGGCCGTATTCCGCGTGGAGGGCGAACGTGTGGTGACGATTCACCGGCTGGTAGAGGGTATATTCAAGGGAGGGCTTAATCAGGTCGATTTCTCCGCCCAGAAAGCCTCCGGCATATTTGACCGAACCCCGGATCGCCTGGCCTTTAAAGGGATCAAAGGGGTCGTCCCGGCCGTCGTAGCTGAATACGGGTGTGATACTGGAACTGGTGACGTCATAATCCTGGTAGGACCAGTTGGGGGTCTTGTGGCCCTCATCATCGGTAACGTACCGGTACGAATCACTCCACGTGGCTAGAATGTTTTCATAGTTATAAAGAAGGGAAATGTTGGAAAAGATTCCCAGGCGGATTCCATACCCGAAGGAAAATCCTTCACTTTCCCGGTCGAAGTCGATATAGTCCAGGGTTCGCGAGTAGATCGAACCTGTCAGCAAATGCGGGCGATCCAGAAACCAGGGAGTCGTGTAGGTTAACTCGTAAAAATCTCGCCGTCTCCCCGTCTGAAATCCGACGGAGAGGGATTCGCCCCTGCCCATAAAGTTCCGCGTATTGAAGTAGAGCTGACCGAAGAAACCATCCAGCTCCGAATACCCGAAGCTGAACTGGACATCGTTCCGGGAATGTTCCTGACCGGCGATCAGGGCGTCCACGGTCTTATCGTCGGGATTGAAGGAGAGATCCACCGGTTTTTCCTCGTCCAGCTTGAAGTAGCCGAGCTGGTTGAGGCGGAAGATCGATCTCCGGAAGGAGGGGGCATTGAAGATGCCTCCTTCAAAGATAAAGAGTTCGCGGCGGAGGACTTTGTCCAGTGTTCTTGTGTTGCCGGTGAATTCAACACGCCCGAGGTGATACTGATCCCCTTCATCCAGTTCCAGTTCAACATCCAGGACGTGCTCCTCCTCTTCCACCGGAGTGAAACGGGGGATTAGCCGCATGAAGAGATAGCCGCGGGCGGAATAGAGCTCGCTGATTCCATCCTGGGCATCTTCAAGTTGTTGAAAGTTTAATATTTTGCCGGTCGTGAGCTTGATCTGCTTCATAAGCTCTTCCGTGGGAAAGACCGTAGCTCCCGTAATAGTGACATTTCGAATCCGGTACTGGGGGCCTTCATCAATGGGGATCGTAAGGATGACGCCCCGTTTTCCCTTTTCGTTCGATTCCTGGATATCCAGGCGGGGTTCTCCGATCTTAATATCCTTATATCCGTGTTTCAGGTAGAGGGAACGGACGCGCTGGATATCTTCGTTGATGTTTTCCATGTTGTAGATGCCGTGTTTGCTCAGGGCGGATATCCAGTTCCACTTTTTCGTTTTTCGCAGGGTAAACCGAAGTCGGCGCGTGGAGAAGATTTCATTTCCGGCGAAATGAACGCCAAGGATTCTCATTTTTGTGCCTTCATCCACGGTAAAGACGGCTTTCCGGTTTTGCTTCCCGAGGTCCTCAACCCGAACCTCCACCCGGGCGTTCGGGTATCCCAGTTCCTTGTAGGCGTCAATAATGGCCGCCTTGGCCTGTTGAATGATATCTTCCCGGAGAGGCATACCAACCTGAAATCGAAGTTTCTTCTGTTCGAATTTTTCGCGGATCTGGGAATCACTGAGGGCTTTATTGTTTTCGTAATCGATTTCCTTCAGGATCGGTCTTTCGACGACGTGAATCGTCAGTCTCACATTCTCATCTTCTTTTTCATCGGTGATCCATGCATTTGAGAAGAGCTGGGTTTCCACGAGTGTCTGAAACTGGTGCTGAATTTTTGCGGGAATGTAGGGGTCACCCTCTTTGATCTGAAGATAATAGAGGATCGTCTCCTTCGCGACCGAGACGTTACCCTCGACCTCGATGGAGGTGATCACCGGCGGGTTATCCTCCGCGAATGCGAAGAATGCTCCGCTAAGGATGAGCAGTAGTGACAGGATGGCTAGAGACGGTTTCAATGGTCACCTCTCCCTTGTGCCCCGTCGCGCGAAGTACGATGGGGCGTTGGTGGTTTCGAATCAGAGCGTCCGAGATGGCGGATTCCACGATCTCTCGAATGGCGGCACGCAGGGGGCGTGCGCCGGATGCGGGGTTCAGACGGGTCTTCGAGAGAATGAGTTCTTCCAGGCTCTCGTCCCATGATATATCGATCCTGTTTCGGGAAAGAACCTCCCTGAGCTCTCCGAGGAGGATCTTGGCTACGCGCTTAAGTTCGGTTCTTCCCAGGGGATTGAAGATCACCACGTGATCGATTCGGTTGATGAATTCCGGTGGGAAAATATCTTCGAGATCCCGTTTTACAATATCGTTTACCGGCCTGGTTCCGGATGAATCGGAGGCGAATCCCGGAACGCGCCGTGCCATGGATCGGCTTCCGATATTACCGGTCATGATGATGATGGTATTCCTGAAATCAATCGATCGACCTGATGCGTCGGTGGCTCGGCCCTCCTCCATGACCTGCAGAAGAAGATTATGAATGTCGGGATGAGCCTTTTCGATCTCATCCAGAAGGATGACCGAATAGGGACGACGGCGAATTCGGTCTGCCATCTGCCCGCCCTCGTCGTGGCCCACATACCCGGGCGGAGCCCCCATGAGACGGGAAACCGTATGGCGCTCCGAATATTCACTCATGTCAAATCGAATCAGATGCTGATCATCGTGAAAGAGAGATCGGGAAAGCTGGCGCGCCACTTCCGTCTTTCCCACACCCGAAGGTCCGAGAAAGAGAAAGACACCGACGGGCCGGTCGGGATTTTTCAGACCCAGGCGTGCCCGGCGAATGGCCTGGGCCAGAACCGTAAGGGCCGAATCCTGACCCACAATTCGCCTGTGGAGAATCGCCTCCATGGCTGAAAGCTTCTGGGCTTCCCCCTCGGACAGTCTCGAAACGGGAATCCCGGTCGCCTGGGCGATAACCCGGTTTACATCATCCTCTGTTACGCTCAGAGAGGAATCAACCGGTTCACCATCCATCTGATGATAACTTTCCCGCACATCCACAGCCGCTTCACGGAGTCGAATGGCTTCATCAAAGTTCCGGGAAGAAACGGCGGTTCGGATCTCTCTGGAGAGGCGCTTGAGCTCACGTTTTACTTCAATGGCTCTCTTTCGCTCGGAGGTCATGGTCAGCTTTACCATGGCTCCTGCCTCATCCAGAATATCGATGGCCTTGTCCGGAAAGGCGGCATCGGCAATGTATTGACCGGAACGGCGAACGATCGTGGTCAGGACGTCATCAGAGTAGGCGACCCCGTGAAAATTCTCATAGCGGTGTCGAATCCCCTTGAGAATGGCTATCGTTTCCTCTTCCGTTGTGGGCCGGATGTCCACGGGTTGAAACCTTCGCATGAGAGCCCGGTCTTTTTCGATGTGGCGCCGGAAATCCCGGGGTGTTGTTGCCCCAATGCAGGTGAGGTTTCCCCGTGAAAGGGCGGGTTTCAGGAGGTTCGCCGCATCGAGGGAACCTTCCGCGGCGCCGGCTCCGATCGCTGTATGAATTTCATCAATGAAGAGGATCGTCTGCTCATCCTTCGCGATGTCGGAGAGCAGTCCTTTGATCCGTTCCTCAAACTGGCCGCGATACTTGGTGCCTGCAACGAGGAGTCCCATGTCCAGGGCCAGGATTTTGCAATTCTGGAGGGGTTCGGGAACCGTGCCTGCAACGATGGCCTGGGCCAGCCCCTCGACCAGGGCCGTTTTTCCCACCCCCGGCTCTCCGATAAGAAGGGGATTATTCTTGGTTCGTCGGCAGAGGATGTGAACCATCCGCTGAAGTTCGGCATCCCTCCCCACCAGGGGATCAAAAATTTCCTGACGGGCCATTTCGATCAGGTCGTGACAATATTCTGAAACGCTGTCCTGGGTGAGGCCCTCAAGGGCGGGATCTTCTTCCTCGGTGTCGGAAAGACCGGGAATGGTTTCCCGAAGGGTGAATAAATTGAGACCGTGCCGGTTCAGAAGCCGGGAAGCACTGCAGTCCACACGCATGATGCCAAGGAGAAGGTGTTCAAGGCCAACGCGGGAACTGCCGGTTCCTTCCAATTCATGCACTGCGTAGGCCAGGATTTTCTTTACTTCCTCGGAGAGTGGAATTTCCCTTGGGTTTCCCGTATCCGTCGGGTCTGTTGGTTCACATTCGATTTCTTCCTCCAGGTGCTGGAGGTTGATGTTGAACTGGGCAAAGATCGATTCGATTCTCTCGTCATTTTCCATGAGCAGTCCCTGAAGAAGATGATCCGATTCAAGGACTGTGCTTTGGCTCTGTGCCGCAGCAACACGTGCATGGTACAGCGCCGTCAGAGACTGTTCGCTATAGTTCTCAAACATAAGTATCCCTCAGCATGCCTCCCTCAAAGTGGAGCACACGCCGAGCATAGGGCATGAGGTGCTCATTATGCGTTACTATAACCGATGTCCAGGCGTTTTGTCCATGCAATTCCGTAAGAAAATCCATCGTGAAGCGTTCCGTTTTTCGATCCAGGTTTCCGGTAGGCTCGTCGGCAAGAAGAATGTTGGCACCCGTCACCATGGCCCGGGCCAGGGCCGCCCGCTGCTGTTCTCCCCCCGACAGTTCCCTTGTGTACCGGTGCTCCTTGCCCGCAAGCCCAAGCCGGTCAAGGTATTCAGCGGCTCGTTCATAGGCCGCTTTTCGCTTTTCACGAAGAATGAGAAGCGGAATGGCCACGTTTTCGATCAGAGTGAATTCTTCCAGCAAGTGGTGAAACTGGAAGACCATGCCAATCCTTCGACGGCGGAAAACGATTCTCTCTTCTTCGCTCATTGAAGTGATGGGGGTGCCGTCGATGGTGACCGTACCCGATGTCGGTATATCGAGTCCGCCCAGAATGTGAAGAAGCGTGCTCTTCCCGACCCCGGAGGGTCCCATGATCAGAACCAGCTCTCCCTTTTCAATGGAAAGTGAAAGGCCGGAGAAAACCTCGACCGCTGTCTCTCCTTCCCCGTAGACCCGCGACAGACCACTGGCGGTTATGAGGGCCGATGATTCAAGGGGCATGGAGAACCTCCACGGCGCGTAAGCTTTTTGCGTATGCGATAGAACCTCTCGCGGCCAGTATGCAAAGAATGACGGTCGTTACGACAATTCCCAGCACGGTTGTGGGGTGAAGGGTCAGGGGAACCTGTCCCAGAAATTCAATCGAAGCCGGAAGTTCCAGGAGTCCCTGACGCGTCACGAGATAGGATATTCCCCACGCCATTGCGGCTCCACCTGCAGCGCCCACAAAACCAAGAATAAGGCCGATGGCGGTGAGATAGAGCGAAAGAACTCGCTGGGTCAGGCCGTGAAGCCGCAGGATGATAAAGGTGTCCTGATGGTGGATCACCACGAGGCGCAAGGAGGTGGCCAGCTGCATGGCGGCAATGAGCAGGATGAACGCAACGCCCCCGAACATCAGCCATTTCTCCAGGGCAAGGGCATAGAAGAGAGGCTGGTTGAGGTCACGAAAGGTCTGCAGAGTCCATCCCGCGGGAAGAACGGAGGATAGGGAAGCGGCTGCGGCAAGAGCCTTCTCGGGAGGGTCGAAGGTCGCAATAATCCGGTCCGGAGTTGCCGTGGCGTCTATGTGGTCCCGGACCCAGGACATCGGGACGTAGAGTGCTTCTTCCTCACCCGGAACGCCTCCAACTTCGAGGTGGTCGAGGGTCATTCTCCTGGGTTGAAGTCCAATGGGGGACAGGGCCAGTCTGGGAAGGACAAGGGTGAGGGAATCCTGAACCCTGAGCCCCATCTGCATCGCTACGGAGATGGGAAGGGTGGGCTGTTTGACATCGGTACGTCCCAGAAGGAGCAGGGGTACCGAGCGATCTTTCAGCATGGCCCAGGCGGTTCCCTGCCAGGCTTCGTCCAGTCTCGTCATTCCCTGGTGAGAAAGCTGCTGGATGAGCTGCGGGGGAAGATCTGGACCGGCAGCAGAACGCATCAGGAGCAGATGGGGGGTTCTGGCGAGGTGATAGGACCGAATCACATCCTGGGCGCCATCCATAAAGGCCTGTGTCAGAAGGAGAATCGTAACGCCGATCAGCATCATGGCGACGGAGAAAAGGGTGAAAAGTGTCAGATAGGAGTTGGAACGGAAGGTGAGAATGTAGCGACGGAGAAAGAGCCAGAAAAGGGTCATGCGCCGTCCCGCGGCCGCAGGAGGGGAAAGAGGATAACCTCCCGGATCGATTCCTGGTTCGTGAGGAGCATCACCAGACGGTCGATACCAATTCCCTCTCCGGCCGTAGGAGGCATGCCGTATTCCAGTGCATCAATGAAGTCCCGGTCCAGGACCCTGCCTTCTCCCTTTTGTACCTGTTCGGCGAAACGACGCTCCTGTTCCATTGGATCGTTCAGCTCACAGTAGGCGTTGGCGAGCTCCATGCCGGCAATGATGAGTTCGAATCGGTGAACCGCGGTTTCATCACCCTTGGCAAGCGGGGAGAGTTCAACGGGGAAGCCTGTGATAAAGGTCGGCTGGATCAGGGTCGATTCGACATAATGCTCAAAGAGGGCCATCATCAGGGCGGCACAACTTTCGTCCCCGTTGAGGGGAATCCCGGCGTTTCTGGCTGCGTCCCGAAGGGCATCAAGGTTGTCAGGATCAGGTCCGCCGGGAACCCGGGATTTCACGGCTTCCGGAATCGACACTCGATCCCAGGGCGGGGTGAAGTCGAGCGAGTGGCTGCCATACTCAAGTTCGTAGGATCCCTTGATTTCTTTAACAAGGGAGGAAAGGAGCTCTTCGGTCAGGGCCATCAGGTAGGTGTAATCCCGGTAAGCCTCGTAGAACTCCAGCATAGTGAACTCGGGGTTATGTCGGGTTGAAATCCCCTCATTCCTGAAATTCCGGTTGATCTCGAAGACACGGGGAATTCCTCCTACGATGAGACGCTTCAGAAAGAGTTCAGGGGCGACCCGAAGGTAAAGATCCAGATCGAGGGCGTTGTGGTGCGTGGAAAAGGGCTTGGCCGCGGCTCCTCCCGGGATCGTCTGCATCATGGGTGTTTCGACTTCGAGGAAGGACCGTTCCTTAAAGAAGGTTCGTAAAAAGTCGATGATCCGGGAACGTGTTTCAAAGATATCCCTGACGTCGCGATTCACGATGAGATCAAGGTATCGTCTCCGATACCTGAGCTCCACGTCGGCCAGACCGTGGAATTTTTCAGGCAGGGGCCGGAGAGCTTTGGCAAGGAAGACGAAACGCTCCGCAAAGAGGGTGAGTTCCCCGGTCCGGGTGCGGAGGAGTGTCCCCTCCACGCCGATGTGGTCGCCCAGATCCAGCTGTTTGGATTGTTCCCATGCATCATCTCCGAGGATCTGTTTCTTTACATAGATCTGGAGCCGATCCTTTCCGTCCGAAAGGTCAAGGAAGGTCACCTTGCCGTGCTCGCGGATGGATACAATCCGTCCCGGAACCGTATGACGGGACTTGTTTTCCTCCAGGGCGGCGGCGTCCGTGTCGGCGTACCTCTGTTTGAGGGAGTGAATATCGGTATCGTATGAGAAGTTGTGGGGATAGACCTCCACTTCCAGCTCACGGAGCCGGTTGAGTTTCGAGATCCGTACCTGTTTCTGTTCGTCAAATTCGCTCATGAACGGCTATTATACTACGTGCTTCCCCTCCTGTCCGTTGGATTGGAAGTGCATTCTGAAGGCCGGGCTGTGATATTGTAAAGTCATGGAACGAATCCTCTTCCGGATGATCCTGGTTCTGCTGGTCGTTTTTTTCGCCTACCTCTATCTCTGGGTTCCTTACGTTACGGCCGTAAACGGGGGAGGGGACGTGGTGTTCACCCTCGATGATTCCTATATCCATCTGGCCTTTGCCCGAACCCTCGCTCAATCCGGCACCTTCGGTATCCGTCCCGGTGAACCCGTCGGTGGAAGCACCTCACCCCTCTGGACATTCTGGCTGGCGCCTGCCTTCTGGCTTCCCATTTCTCCGGAATTATGGATGGCGGCGTGGTCCATGCTCTTCACCTTCGCAACCTTTTATCTCCTGTATCGGTTATCCGTGATGATCGGGGTGACCCGTCTCTTTTCCCTGTGCCTGGTTGCAGCCTATGGGGCTTACTATTCCACCTACCTCTCCACGCAGTCCGGAATGGAGATACCCATGACCACAGCCGCCATGCTCCTGCTCTTCCTCGTGCTGGAACGGGGAGGAAGTAACATCGTCCTGGGGATTCTCATTGCGGCTCTGGGTCTCCTTCGGCCCGAATTCTACCTGCTGGGGGTCCTGGTCTTTCTCTACCTTATTATAAATAAGCGTCTGACCTGGACCTTTTTCCCGGTTCCGATGGTTACCCTTGTGCCCTACCATCTCTGGCTCTGGTCTGTGAATGGATTTCCCCTTCCCACGACCTACTTTGCCAAGGTGCCCAGCGTGATCACCCGCCAGTCTCCCATGGAGTACTTTGCCGCATTCAGCGCGTTTCTCTTTCAGCACGCCGGTCTTTTGACGATTCTTGTTCCGGCCGGGCTCTATCTTCTCCTGCGAAGGAAGGTCTGGATCAGCGGCGCCTGGGTTTGCAGCATGGTTGCATGGTCCAGCCTTTCGGGAAAGAGCGGATTGTGGACCCCGACCTATCTGGGGAACTTCGGCCGATACGCGATGATCGTCATCCCGATTCTCTTTCTCGCCGGATTTCTGGTTCTTTCCCGGGGGTTCGAATCGGGGGGGCGAACCCTGCGCCGCTGGATCATCCCCGCTTCGACGGGGTTGATCCTGGTTCTGATCTTTATGACCGTTCCGATGTCCCTGGCTCACTATCGAAAGAGCGTGGAGGATATGCGAATGGGGGACATCCGGGTGGCCCGGTGGGCCGCTGCAAATCTTCCCCGGGATGCAGTTCTGGTCGTTCATGACCTCGGTGCCATGGCCTATTATGCTCCCCAGCGCCTTCTGGACCTGGTGGGGATTGCTTCGCCGGAGGCTCTTGCCTATCGCCGTCAGGGGCGGCTTGTCTCCTTCATCGATGACCGGAAGCCCGATTACCTTATCTTTATCAAGGACTGGGGAGGGTTCCTCGGTTCCCGTCTGAAGGAGTTTCCCCCGGTGATGATCTTCAAGGTGCCCAATACGATCATCTTTTCTTCCGACGAAATCTGGGTCTGCCGCACGCCCTGGACCCGTGGTGATGGCCCCTGAACCATTGTTGAATCCGCAGAAATCCAATCGATTCCGCTTCCCCGGAACATGGGGTGGAATCCTCCTTCTTTATCTGGTTTCACGCATCATCCTTCTTTTCTTCGGGGTCATGTCAATGCAGGCCCGGGGGGTTCAGGATCATAATTACACCCACAATCTTCACCTGACGGATAACACCAATCCCTATCTTGAAGTTGTCTATCGCTGGGATGCCGTCTGGTATGTCGATATCGCAAGAGAAGGGTACCTTGCCCAGCGGAGTAACCCCAATTATGCACAGTGGACCGAAATCCCCTTTGCTACGGGATTTTTTCCGCTTGTACCCCTGCTGATCCGGACGGCCCATGTTCTGATCCCGGAATGGTACCTGGCCGGGGCCCTGACCGGTCTGCTCCTGGGTGCCATGGCTCTCCTGCTCTTGACGGCCGAGATTCGGGATCGGATGGGAGAGGAAGTTGAAACGGGTGTCGGATTACTGTTCCTTGTGTTCCCATCCGCAATCTTTCTTTCTCTCCCCTTTGCCGAAAGCCTCGTACTGATCGGTTTCGTGGCTCTGGCCCGGGGAGTCCGTCTCCGGCAGTGGGAGTGGATCGTCCTGGGAGGACTGATCACGGCCCTCGCCAAACCGATCGGGATTCTTCTCCCCCTCGCCCTGATCTTCGTGAAGCGGGATCGCTGGCGGGAGAGCCTGATTGCCGGGCTGGCCTGGATGGCAGGTCTCCTCCTCGTCTTTTTCGTCTTTTATACAGAGACCGGTCTTCCCCTCGCACCCTTTCTCCGGCAGAACCTCTCCCGCGGGTTTCCCTCAGGACCGTGGCGGGGTTTTGTACACTTTTTTGTTTCAGAGAAATATCTCTTCGGATGGCATGGTTCGTGGGTCGACTTCATCTGGGCTCTATCCTTCATTCTGTTGATGACGCGTGCCTCCATTGCCCGACGTTTCGATCGCCTGACGCTCGTATGGGGCTGGATTCTTCTTCTGGCACCCCTCAGTTCCACAATGGTTTCTTACCAGCGGTTGAGCGTGGCTGCGTTTCCCGTTTTAGTGGAAATTGCTCTCCTGGCACGGAAACCTTCCATCAGAGCCGTACTGTACGTTCTCTTCAGCGGACTGCTCTTTTTGTGGGTCTTTCGATACGCCACGTTCCAGTGGGTCGGATGATCCATCTGCCGCGATGAGCCCCGGATCCCGCCTGCGTGTTTCCTTTCTCTTCATTTTCCTGATTTACAGCCTGACAATCCTTCTCCGTTACCATCCCTATACCTTTCTCAAAGGGGATTCTTTAATCTATGGATTTACAACCACCTCTCTTTTGAAGGACGGCGACCTGGATCTGACCAACAATCTCCCATTTTCCGTGCCCCGAACCCAGGAAAAGAGCTTCTACGCCGTTGATAAAGAGGGAAATCTGGTTCCCAAACATTCTCCCTTTCTGCCTCTTCTGGGGCTTCCCTGGGCGGCCCTGTTCGGCTTCAACGGTCTGCTCATGCTCAATTTCCTGATCGGGCTGGGTGTCGTCACCCTTGCCCTGTTTACCATGCGGAATTCCCGGAACAACCTGAGTCCGGTGATCCTGGCTGCGACCTTCCTCCAGCCCGTATTCCTTCACTATATCTATAACTTTTCCCCCGATCTCCTCGCCACCTTCCTGCTTGTCGCCTCCTTCAGCGCTGCAGTGGCACGCAGGGAATTTCTCTTCGGGCTTCTTTCAGCCATGATGGTCCTGATCCGTCCGATCTTTGCCGTCCAGGTTCTGCTGGGTTTTCTTCCTTCCACCCGGCGATGGAGATATCTTGCAGGTACAATCCTGCCCCTCCTGGCCTGGGGGACCTATAACCAGATCATCTTCGGGGCTCCCTGGATTACGGGCTACCAGCGAGTGGCTGTTTCCACGGGGACGGGGATTGTCATACAGAGTCATGCTCAACTTCTGAATTTCGATCCGTTGCGCATGATCTCCATTCTCTTTTCCTATCCCATGGGATTTCTCTTTACGAGCGCCCTCAGCTTATGGCAGATTTTTCTGCTTCTGCAGCGAAGACAATATCCTCGCCGGCTCTATCTCTTCCTCTTGCTGACCGTTCTCTGGCCCTTTCTTTTTTTATGGTTTTACTCTCCCTGGGCAGCCAGTTCGTTTGGAAACCGTTTTCTGCTGCCTGTATCCGGAGTTCTGATCTTCAGCTGGAGCCTTCGAGGCTGGAAGGAACAAACTGCGTCAGGACCCGGCCGTCCCGACGATCCACAACCTGAAGGCGGGGTCGGAGAGACCCCGGAAATGTCATCGCGGGAAGTTGTTCATCGAGAAGAATAAAGACCCGGTGGCCCTGGGTGGACCAGGTGGAAACCGAAGCCAGCAGGCGATCATTTTGTTCCATCCATGCCGGGGGAGAGAGCCCGCGAAGTTCCAGCCAGCCCGGATGGGAATCCGATTCGAGCGGGTGCTGGTGATCTGTAATGTCAATCCCGGATTTGCTGAGATAGTAGGTCGTTTCCAGGCGTTCCGTACCTGTAAAGATCACAATATCCCCTGAAGAGAGATGGGGAGCCATCCATGCTGCCAGAGCCTGACCCGCCGGTGTATGCCGGATTTCCCTGATCGAGGCTGTCAGGGTGATAATCAGCCCCAGCACGGTCAGACCGATCAGACATGCCAGCTCCCGCTTGCTCCGTTTGGATGTCGACACCGCAACGGACAGAAGAAGGGGAAGAAGGATGATTTCCGTTCGGCCCGGAAAATAAAGGGGAGCGGACAGGATGGAATACACTGTCAGGCTTCCGGCCGCCCCAAGGGCTCCGAAGAGCAGGTGCCTGCGGTTTCGGACCGTCGGGATGAGAAGGATTGAGATCAGGCAGATGGCAAGACCGGCGGCGGCCAGGTTCGGAATGCCTGTTGCGAATGAACCCGGGAACAACCCGCCGGCGAGGATTCCCGGGGGCGTGAGAAGAAGGGAGAGAAGGCTCTGTCCCTTCGCATAATCCGCCATCCATAGAATCGAAACCCGGGGCTGGGCCATCATCGTCGGCCACCAGGGCAGGTAGGCCAGAAAGGCTGCAACGGGCAGGTAGGCCCGTCTGGGGTAGGCAATCACCCAGGCGGGAAGAAGAAAAAGGGCGATATTATGGGTATAGAGAGCCCCGATCATGGCCGCCAGGGCAATCCAGGGCCTGGAACGCTCCATGGCCGCCAGAGCGATCATCATGAAAAGGAGGAGGAGCCCGTAATTCCTTGCCTCGACCGCGTAGGCGGCGACGATGGGGTGAACTGCCAGCCACAAAGGAGCCCTGTGCGTGATGGAAACAAAGACAGCCAGGAACCCGAGAGAGGCAAGGAAGCTCAGGATACGGATGGATTGTATGCTTGAGCCGGCGAAGGCGGACCAGATGTGACTGGCAATGTAATAGAGGGGCGGGCCCGAATCGTCTTCCAACGTATGAAGGATACCCGGGATCGACTCTTCGGTCAGGCGAAGGGTGTAGATTTCATCGTGCCATGCGGGGCGGAGAACGATGGATGGGATGGAAATCAGGATCGATACGAGAAACAGCCAGAGAAGCGCGCGGCAGGGAAAGGAATTGACTGGATGTGCGGGCTGATCCGGGGAAAGGGGAGACGCCACTTCGCGGCCGGATCTTAACCCGGGTAACGGTCGAAGAGTCGGGCCCAGGCTGAAGTGCGACGAAGCTTTTTCATTCGAGACTTTCCGAATGTCGGCCACCACAGGTAGTCATGATAGGCGTACGAGCCGAAAACGAAGAGATAGACGATGGGAGTGTGGAAGAAGAGCTTCTGGAGGCCTCGAAAGGGGCCGAACCACATGAGATCCCCCACGCGGCTTGCCAGGTTATCACCCACGGAGAAGCTTGTGGTTTCTCCGGAAATGTCGTCCCCGACCAGTTCGATTTCCGACGGCTTTCCGCATCCCAGGCCTCGCTCGTGGGCCCTGGCGATGTACTCGAGGCTCATGGGGTCAAACCCCATTAATTTTGCAGCCACTGCATCGATCGCTACCATGTCGGAACTGGCCAGGAGAAGGTTTTTCTCCACCGGGATCATGGTCCGGGGACCGGGACCGCTACCGCAAAGGGTTCCGTCCATGACCGCAAAGAGACCTGTGTGAATCTCTTTTTGAATGGTCAACAGGTCGACCAGTGTGCGGTGAATGTGGGAGTGCGTGTAGTGACGGCGGGTGTTGAGCAGCCCTCCGAAGGCGTTCTTCATGGCCCCGGTGGTCGTCGTGTAGATGTGGGTCTTCACCGTAGGGAGGTGAACGATGTTCTTACCCAGGAAAAATTCCGGTATGTGGATTCCCCGGGGATAGATGGAGGGCAGAACCAGCATCTCGCCTTTGGGTTCATAGGGGATCCACTTCAAATCGTCCTTTCGGCAATTGTAGCGTTCCGGGACCTGATGGGTTTCGTACACCGGCTTCAGCTTGCAGAGCCTCTGCCCCTTATCGGGGTCGGTCACCACGGTGTTGTTGTGAACGGCAACCAGATCCTGGAATCCATCTGCCCGGAGGGCGCGTATCGTTCCTTCCAGCTGCCACGGTGTCGTGTTGGCGGAGAGGAAGGGAAAGTGCCAGGAAATATTATCTTTCAGGATTGTTGTCGATCCCGGATCAAGTGCCGATTTCATCCCTGCCAGACTGCTAAGGCGCGCAGTGTCTTCTATAACCGTATCTGGAGTGGTCCGGACCGCGGCAACGCGGGAAAGTGTCATATTATCCAGTATACACGATGAGAATGGAGGCGGCGATCCAGAGAAGAACGTTGATTGCGAAGGGCCCGTCTCCCATGAGGACATCGGTGGGATTCCCCCCCATGTCCCGGTTGTGGAGAAGGTAGAGATACCGTGCGATTCCATATACGACAAAGGGAATGGTGGCGATAAGGTAAGGGGAGTGAAATTTCACCTGGGTGGAGGGAGAGGTGACATAGAGGGCGTAGCAGAGGATCGTAGCCGCCGTGGCCATTGTGATCATCTGATCCAGGAAGGGGAGCGTGTAGTCGCCCAGTACCTTTCGATGGCGGGTGGCCTCGTCCAGTGTGGCCAGTTCGTGACGTCTCTTGCAGAAAGCCAGAAAGAGGGCAAGGAAAAAGGTGCATAGAAGGAGCCATGAAGAGACCGGGACATGGATAATGGCTGCACCCGCCACAACACGAAGAACGAATCCCAGGGCTATGGTCAGGGTATCCAGTATGACGATTCTCTTGCCTCCAAAGGTGTAGACAATCTGCATCGCAATGTATGTAAGCAGGAGAAGTTGAAACTCCCAGGCCAGAAAGTAAGAAAGAGCCAGACCCCCCGCCAGGCAGAAGAAGGCAATGATCAGCGCCTGTCCTGTGGAGATCTTTCCTGCCGGAATGGGGCGATGACACTTTTCAGGATGGAGGCGATCCTCTTCCCTGTCCCGGATATCATTTATAATGTAAATCGTGCTGGCCGCGAGAGAGAAGGCAAAGAACCCCTGGATCGTTGCGAGAACCATATGCGGATCGAAGAGTCGCTTGGCGAAGACCAGGGCTCCAAAGAGGAAGAAGTTTTTGCTCCACTGTTTGATCCGCAACAGACTGGGCAGATTCGGTATGATTCCCCCGGTATCTTCGGACATGCCGCCATTATATCACCGGGTTTGGCGATGAACCGGACCCGTGACCGGTTTCGTGACCTTTCTTACGGAATTCTTCTGATTGCTGCCCTTTTTCTTGTATGGCTCACAAATCAGCGGTTTCCCTTCTCTACTTCTTTTCTTTTCCATGTCCTGAAACAGGCAGTTCTCCTGGGAGCCTTTTCCTCGGCTCTGATGGGCTGGGGTCTTGCCATCCTTGCCCTCTTTCGATCACCGGGGCCTCACAGGGGCGGATTCCTCTGGGTCCTGGGGGCGACTTTCCTTGCCACTCTTCTCGGGCTTCTCGGACCCCTCTATTTCCCCGGGCCCTGGATCAGTGGTCTCATAACAGGGGTCGGTGTCTTCTTCGCCGTTCTGTTGTTCCGCCGAATCGAGCGACCTGTGTTCCATTTCCAGATACCCGCCGAGTTCCTCATCCTTTTCGTCCTTCTGATTCCTCCCGCGCTTCTGGCTCTGGCACCTTCCCTATCCCTTGATGCCCTCGTCTACCATCTGGCCGTTCCCGGACAGGCCATCCTGAAAGGGCAGCTTATACCCTCCCCGACAAATATCCATACCTTCTTTCCCATGCATGCCGAGGTTCTCTACGGGCTGCTTCTTCCCCTGGGCGGACCTGTAGCCTGTCAGGGCCTCCATTTCCTGGCAGGTATGATTGCCCTCTCATCCCTCGTGCGCTTCCAGCGGATTCGGGGCGGATCCCTCTCCCTGATGCCGGTCATCGTTCTTGCCGGAGTCCCGGTTCTCAACGTGATTCTGGGCTGGGC
Source organism: Thermoanaerobaculia bacterium (assembly GCA_035593605.1). Classification (NCBI taxonomy): domain Bacteria; kingdom Pseudomonadati; phylum Acidobacteriota; class Thermoanaerobaculia; species Thermoanaerobaculia bacterium. The sequence continues at coordinate 164,385 of DAOSWS010000002.1, forward strand.
CTGGAATGACTGGTTTGTTCTCCTCTTCCTGGGGGAAGGACTCATAGAACGGGAGCGCTTCCGTGCCGGCGCGGATGAGGGTTCCGCCGTGCGATCCGCTCTCTGTTTCGCCGCTGCCGCTTCCGTCAAATATTATGCTCTGCCTCTTCTTCTCCTTGCTCCCAAACCCCGGCGCAGGCGTTCCCTGGTTCTGGCAGGGCTTCTCACAATCGTGACGCTGGCTCCATGGTATGGAAGAAACCTTGTTGTAAAGGGAAATCCAATCTATCCCATCCTGAGTGCCCACACGGGAGCTTCTGCTCTAACGCAATATCGCCAGGGAGAGGGAGGTCCGATACCTGTTATGGACTATCTCGGCAGAAAGGACCTGGTGGATGAGAGTGTGGGAGTTCTCCTTCCCCTGATGATTCTCCTGGTTCCTCTGGCGGGGTTTCGGCGGTTCCGGGAAGATCCTCTTCCCTTCCTTTTAATTCTGATGTACCTGGGCGCCGGGTTCGTGGTTCATCCGACAGCGCGTTTCTTTGCTCCGGCCATGATGCTGATCTGTATTCTCGGGGGAGAGGTGCTCTCGGTATGGCATGCTCGCAGGTCACGGGCGGTGATGGTAATCGTCGCGATGCTCTCCTGTATCAACCTTGTCCAGATTGTCAAAGTAGTGACGTATTTTGACCCGGTTGAGCCCGCTCTCGGGCTTGTAAAAGCTGAAACCTACCTTGACGAAAGCCAGTCGTACCTGCATGCTTTTCGATGGATTCAGGAACGGACGGATCCGCGCGAAAGGATTATGGTTGTGGGGGAAAGTCGTATTTACTATCTGAATCGACCGGCTATCGCCGCTTCCTACCTGGATCCGCCTCCCTACACACCCTGGATTTCACGAGACCGAACCCCCGAAGGCCTTGCGGACCGCCTTATGAAAGACCGTATCTGCTGGATCTTTATCAATCGTGCACAGTACCGCCCCGGACAGGCTGCGGTTCAACCGGTCCGGGAACTGAGATTCGACGCTTCCGAGGAAGAAGACTCACTCTTTGAGACGATGCTCGCCTCCCGCGGGGTTCGAGTTTACGCGAAGGGTTTCATTGAAATATGGCATCTGGAATCTTCCGCGGGCCGGGATATCCGTGAATAGAGGGAACCGGACAGCTGCTTTCATTTTGTTGCTCGGAGTGCTGGCCATCTCACTCTTTCCCCTGAGGAGCAACGATCTCTGGTGGCACCTGGCGACCGGCCGGACGATCCTGGATCAGGGGATACCTCAGACTGATCCCTTTTCTTTTGCCTCGGATCCTGTTCCCTGGGTTAACCACGCGTGGGGATTTGACGTCACGGTCTATTGTCTTCAAATGGTTCTTACCCCTCCCGGCCTGATCGCTCTCCGGATTGCCATCGTTGCCCTGATCGCCCTGTTTTTGTGGGTTCACAGAAGACGTCGGGGTGAAGGCCCATGGATCGCGCTTGCCTGGATCCTTCTACTTCTGGTCCTGGCTCGCCATCGCCTCATGGTTCGACCGGAACTCGTTGCCCTTCTGCTCCTTGTCTTTCTTCTTGGGAGCTTTGCGGATCCGTCTTCCCGAAAGCCGCGCCAGTTTTTCCGGATCGCGCTGATCCTCCTGATCTGGGTGAATGTCCACGCGAGCTTTGTCCTCGGGCTTGGCATTGCGTCGGTTCTTCTCCTGGGCCAGTCGTTCAGGGACCGGGATTGGAAACCATTTCTCTGGATCCTTCCCTTTACCGCGATTATCCTGGCCAATCCCTTTGGCTACCGTGCACTGGTTGCTCCCTTACGACTCATGGGAGATCTGGCAAGACTTCCCGTTGAGAATCCTGAGTGGGCACGCCCTTCCGCAATGATGGCTCTTCCCCTTGCGGCCGTTACGCTATTTGGTCTCTGGATTCTTGCGTCCCGCAAAGATCTCTCTCTTTCCTACCGGGTACCTTTCTCATTCGTGATCGTGATGTCAGCCGTTCTGGCTCTGACTGCCGTGCGCCATTCCGGAATTCTGGCCGTCACGCTGGCTTCTCTGGTACCTCCGATTCGATGGCGTGCCATCGGCATCTTTCTGGGCGGGGCACTTCTGGCCGTATTTCTTGGCGCCTGGTTTACGGGGCCCCGACCCGGATGGGGTGTCGATCGAGAAAAATTCCCGATTGCAGCGTTAGACATAGTTGAGCAGGTACCACCCCCCGGCAGGCTCTACAACCATCCCGGAATGGGTGGATACCTTATCTGGAGGCTCTATCCAGAACGGCAGGTCTTTATCGATGGGAGGAATGAACTCTATATAAAACTTCTCACGGAGATCAACAGAAGCCTGGTCAGCCTGGATCGATGGGTTGAACTTCTGGAAAAATACGGGATTCGATGGGCTGTTCTGCCCTACCAGGGGGAAGTCCGGGTCCTTCAGGGGGAAACCATACGAAGCCTGCCTGCATCGATCGCCCGTTTTCCCACCGATGCGTGGGTTTTGATGGATTACGATGACGCCGCCATGATCTTTTACGCCCGCTCGGAAGTCCCCTCGACCCTTCAGGGTCGGGCCTATCGCGTGATTCCGGAATCCCCCGCATACGTCCTGGATCGGATTCGCGAAGGAACATGGTCTTCCGAAGAGGTGAAAGAGGAGCTGAATCGTAAACTGAAGGAAAACCCGGACTGCCGCCGTGCCCGGGAGCTCCTGGACAGGATTGCAAGTGAGCTTTAAAACAATTATCGGAATTGTCCTTACGGCTCTGATCCTGGGCTTTTTCCTGATTCCGACATACAGGGACAATGCCTTTGTCCATCTTCCCATCTTCCTGTCACTTGATCAGGTCCGGTCCGGAATTATGCCCCCGTTCGTCCATCCCGGTCTGAATGGAGGCCAGCCCCTGGCGGGAGATCCGAATACTCTTGCGCTCTATCCCACTGCTTTTTTGACCCATTTCATGCCGGGGGCCTGGGTCTTCGGGTTTCACTTTTTCCTCCATCTTTTTCTCTCCGCGTTTTTTATGTATCGAATTGCACGTCAAACGATGGAGCCCGACGGAGCCCTGCTGACCGCCCTGGCATGGATCACCTGCGGTCCCTTTCTTTCCGCGTCCGTGGCCGCGAACCTTTTTACGACGGTCTCCCTTATGCCGGCCGTCTTTCTGACCACCGTGCCCCGCGTTCGCCCGGGGTGGGCGTCCCTCACCATCGCCCTTCAGATCTTTGCCGGAGAGTGGGTGCTGGCTCTGGCAACATTTCTTTTCTGTATGGTTCTTACAAGGGACCGTCTCATCCTGACGGGAGAGATGATTCTGGGATGCCTGATTTCAGCTCCCCTCTTCATGTACATGGCTCCCGTTGTGGGCTTTTCGACCCGGGCCATGGGAATCACAACCGCAAAAACTGCGCTCGCGGCATCTCTCCATCCGGTGCGGCTTGCCGGAAGCCTTCTTCCCTTTGCTTTTGGAAACTCCGCCGATGCAGTTGTGGGATGGTGGGGGAGTTCGTACACCAGGGCTCCTGGTTTTCTCCTGCCCACTCTTCATATGGCCTGGTTCCTTCTCCTTGCTTTTTTCACCAGTCGAAAAAACCGTTCGGCACTGATCCTGCAGTTCGTGTTCCTCTTTTTTGCCCTGGGAGCCTACAATCCCCTGATTGCCGTGGCTGCCGATCGATGGCAAGTACTCAATCTCCTTCGTTCTCCGGAAAAACTCTTTATCGCCATCACCTTTCTTCTCCTGGTGCAGATCACATGGCCCCGTATGGATCGAAAAACACTGCTGGTCGGCGGGTTGGTTTTTACTGCCATTTCCCTCGTCCTTATCCTCTATGCGGGGGGGCCGGGTCTTACCCCTGTTCGCATCGCCAACCTGGTGGCACAGATTATCCTGCTTTCCTGTCTGACCCTCCGCACGCAGATCCGAGCCATCATTCTGTCGCTGGGACTTGTTCTCTATGCCGTGTTTTTTCTCTCGCCGGTACTTGGGCTGGATCGAACTTCGAAGGTTCTGGGCGCAACCCTTTCTCTTGCCGATACAATCGGCCCCAAGGATGTTCTTGCTGATCTCACGGGAAATCGAGTCCGTGGATTTTCGACCTTCAGGGACTATGTGCGTTTTGCTTACGCCCATGCGATTCAGCCCACGGGAATCGGTCAGGGTTTCCGGTACCGTCTGTCTCCCGATGTTGCAGGATCGTGGTCCGTGATGGATCGTCTGGTCCGCGAGGCCTATTTCTCCAAGGTCGGCCAGGGAGGTCAATCCATTCTCCATTCCCAGGGGGTTCAAGCAATCCTGCGTTTCGACGGAGCATCCGGTGATCAGGGTCTGTTTCTCGAAAGGGTGGAACATCCTCTTCCCGACATTGCCCTTTTTTTCCATGCACGAATGGCGAAGGATCCTCAACAGGCGGTCGACATTCTCTCGGACCCCTCCTTCGATCCAACCCGATCGGTAGTTCTGGCAGGGCCTGAAGGTGAAGCGGGAGAAGATCGGTCCTTTCTTCCCGTAACGCCTGCCCTTCTGGAGGCGGATCGGGTTGAGGTCCGCCTGACGACGGACCATCCCGGTTTCCTCTTATTTCAGCGCGCCTATTTCCCCGCCTTTGCCTTCACAGACAATGGACGTCCCGTTTCCGCCGGTCCGGGAAACGTCGCGCTGACCTGCCTGAGACTGGAACCGGGGAAACATTCCATTGTCGGGTGTTTTCCCATGAGAGGAATATATGGAGCACTGCTTCTTGCCTTTTTTTCCCTCTGTGGCGTAGCATACAGGGCATGGTCATCCACGTCATAATTCCCGCCTATAACGAAGCGGGCCGGATTGAGGGAACCCTGGACGCGCTGTACGAGTACAGCCGGACGGGTCCCCACCGCCTCGCCGTATCGGTTGTGGATGACGGATCTACCGATCCTACAGTCTCTATTGTCACGGCGTACCGCGACAATGTCTGGTCCGAGGTTCGGCTTGTCCGGCTTCCCCGGAATCTGGGAAAAGGCGCCGCAGTCCGTTACGGAATGATGCACCTCGCACCGGGTTGTGACTGGGCCCTGCTCTCGGACGCCGATCTTTCCACCCCGATTGAAGAGGTTGAGACTCTACTCGCCCACTCCAGGGAAGCAGGGATCCTGATAGGTTCAAGGGCTTTGAACCCCGATCTCATCACGATCCATCAGCCGGCCCTTCGACAGCTGATGGGCAAGGTCTTTAATCTGCTCATTCGAACCCTTTTCCTGGATGGATTCTATGACACGCAGTGCGGGTTTAAACTCTTCCGCCCGCACATCGCCAGACAGATCTTCACGGAGCTGACCACGCCGGGATTTGCCTTCGATGTGGAAGTGATTGCCAGGGCGTACCGACGCGGCTATGTGGTCAAGGAAGTTCCCGTGCGCTGGGAGCACAGGGAACTCAGCCGGGTTTCGATCGTCGGCGCTCCTTTAAAGATGTTGAAGGAAATCGTTAAGCTGCGGCTCAGGATGGGCAGGGTGCGTCCAGCTTTTCCACCCGCCTGGCGTGACGGCCGCCGGAAAATTCTGTAGACAGAAAGAGCTCCGTAATCTCTTCCGCCAGGGCCGCGGCCACAATCCTGGCTCCCAGGGTCAGAACATTGGCATCGTTGTGCTGCCTGGCAAGGCGCACCATGTAGAGGTCGTTGCAATTTGCTGCACGAACGCCCGGATAACGGTTCGCCCGAATGGACATCCCGATTCCCGTCCCACAGACCAAAATCCCTCGGTTCCATCTTCCCCGGGATATTCCCTCGGCGAGAGCCGATGCGTAATCCGGGTAATCGACGGACTCAGCTCCATCCGTGCCCAGATCTTTGACGGAATAGCCCTTATTCCGAAGAAGATCTGCCAGATAGTCCTTCAGGGAAGCGCCCGCGTGGTCAGCTGCCAGGGCGATCGATTCAGCCATTGCATCACCTCCGAAACAAGATAGAGAGACCCTGAAACCAGGGTGGTGGGAGAGCCTGATGCGCCCGTAAGGGCATCGGAAAGATTCCGTTCGAGTGTGACCGGTATCCTGCTGGTAATGGAGGAGGCGGTTCGATGCATCATGGCCTCTGTCCAGCTGCGCGGAGTGGAAATAATAGGAACGAGACGGATCCGATCCACCCGGGGGGAGAGAATCTGAAGAGATTGCCGGGGTTTTTTTTGAGTGACGCTCCCAAAGATCAGTTCGACCGGTCTCGGAAGCTGGACCCGGTCGAGATAGGCTCCCAGAGCCCGGATTCCGCTGGGATTATGGGCCCCGTCAATAATAAGCCTCCGATTCCCCAGGCGAAACGTTTCCAGACGGCCCGGCCAGCGTGTATGGGCAACGGCAATCTGTAGAGCTTCCGCGGTCGGATGGTCCAGAAGGGTGGAGGCAGAGAGAGCCGCAGCCAGGTTTTCGATCTGGTGTGGACCGGTCAGAGAGGTGTGAAAGGGTGTCCACGTGCCATGAATTTTTGCTTCGAGGACCATGCCATCCGGATCCATATGAAGGGGTCGGATGCGGACCAGTCGGGATGATTCCACGATTTCTGCCCCAACGGTATGGGCGATCTCCCTGAGCTGCCTGAGGACAGGAGCTCTTTGCGGTGTGACAACAACGGTTTGTCCCGGTTTGATGATGCCGGCTTTTTCCCCCGCAATCTGTTCGAGGGTGCGGCCGAGGAGATGCATGTGATCATGGGCAATCCGTGTGATGATCGAGACCGGGCCGGTAAGGATGTTGGTGGCGTCAAGCCTTCCGCCAAGCCCTACCTCGAAGACGTTGAACCGGGTTTCGGATCGTTGAAAGTGCAGTGCGGCGGCTGCAGTAAGAAATTCAAAATATGTGGGAGGTGAATCCATTGACGGCAAAACGGAGGCAATCTCTTCCACCAGGGCGGCAAAGGTTTTTTCATCAATCGGCGTTCCTGAAACCCGTATCCTCTCATGGACCGAAAGCAGGTGAGGGGAAGTGAAGAGCCCCGTGGACCCGGAAAGGGTTTCCAGGATCGAAGCGAGAAATGCGGAGGTCGAACCCTTACCGTTGGTACCTGCAACTAGAATGTTGTTTGAATGGGACTGAATGGGAAGCCGTTCTACAAGGGAGCGGACCCGTTCCAGGCCCAGGGTCATTTCCGAGGGTTTCAGCGATTCAAGAAAGCCATCAACGTCCATGAAGAATGGATAAAAGAGATGCGATGGATCCCTTGAGCTGGTCCCGGGGTACCACCATGTCAATGATGCCGTGCTCCAGGAGGAATTCCGCCCGTTGAAATCCTTCAGGTAATTTCTGCCGGATTGTCTGCTCAATGACGCGGGGACCGGCGAATCCGATGAGAGCCCCGGGTTCAGAAATAATGACATCTCCCTGCATGGCATAGGAAGCCGTGACCCCGCCCGTTGTGGGATCGGCCAGTACCGATATGAAGGGAATCTTTCCGGTTTTTAATCGTCCGATCGCGGCAGAAATCTTGGCCATCTGCATCAGGGAAAGCGGACCTTCCTGCATCCGGGCGCCCCCGGAACAGGATACGATGATGAGAGGAGCGTTGTCGGATAACGCCTTTTCCGCTGCCCGGGTTATTTTTTCACCGACCACCGATCCCATGGATCCCCCCATAAAGGCAAATTCCATGGAAGCAATCACTACCGGCATTCCCTCAAGCGTGGCTGTTGCCACCAGGACTGCGTCCTGATCGCCGGCCTTGATCATAGACTCTTTGATTCGGTCCCTGTACTTCTTTTTATCCTTGAATTTCAAGGGATCGGACGAGGTTGTTTTCTCCGAAAACAGGGTGTATTTTCCTCCATCAGCCAGGAGGCAAAGCCGCTCCGCTGCAGAAAGGCGAAAGTGGTAGCTGCACTTGGGACAGACCTTGTTACGCCGCTCGACTTCCTTGAAGAAAATGATTTCTTTGCAGGCCTGACACTTGACCCACATACCTTCGGGGATGCGAACGGGACCGGAAGGTCGATTCTCCATGGCGACTATGGTATCACGGGGCCTCTGACCCATCAACACGCGGGGCGATCAGGGGGCCTGTCAATCCGTCCGCCCGGTCAAAGGGGCAGTCAAAGAGATCCTCCCAGGCCTGGAGACGTGAAAATTCGCCCTTTCCCTGAAGGTGCTCCACCATCCTTCCCTCTTTGAGAAGAACGATGTCCTGGCAGACCCGGAACAGGAGATTGACATCATGGGAAACGACGATGATCGTTCGCCCCGATCCGTGAAGGGAAAGGATCTTTTCCGCCATGTGTCTCTGGTGGTGAGGATCCAGGTGAGTGAAGGGTTCGTCGAGAAGAAGGATCTCCGGATCGGCTGCCAGGGCACGGGCGAGCAGAACCCTCTTTCGCTCGCCTCCGCTCACGTTCTGGACGGGTGTCCTTCGATAACGGATCAGTTCGAGTTGAGAAAGTGCCTCATCCACAGCCTCCCTGTCCCGCTTTGAGAAGGGTGCAAAGGGAGAGAGGTGTGGATATCGTCCCAGCCGTACCATGTCTTCCACGGTAAGGGGGAAGGGTAAAAGAAGTTCCTGCGGAACCCAGGCGACCATGCGGGCATATGCCTTTCTGTGTATGGTTCCAAGGGGATGGTCCGAGAGAAAAATCCTTCCCTCGTCCGGCTTCAGTACCCGGGCCATTAATTTCAAAAGGGTGGACTTTCCGGCGCCGTTGGGACCCGCAATTCCCGTCACCTTCCCGGCTGGAACCTCCAGGTTCAGGTCTTTCACTATCGTCTGGCCGGGCACGTATCCAAAGGTGACATGTTCCAGCAGAAAGCTCATGTGTCACGTCCTAAAAGCATAAGGAAGAAGGGAGCGCCTACCAGGGCGGTCACGGCTCCTGCAGGCAGATCGCCCCCGGGGAAAAATCTGGCCGCACTATCGGCCAGAACAAGAAAGGCTCCGCCCAGGAGGGTTGAAGTGGCAAAGAGAACGGTATGGCTGCTGCCCCACCAGCGACGGCACAGGTTCGGGACGATCAGGCCGACAAATCCGATAATCCCCACAAGAGCCACGGTCATGGCGGTCAGGAAAGACGCGGAGAAGAAGACGACACGTTTCAGCCGTTCCACGGAAATACCGCTGGAGGAAGCGGTTTCCTCACCCAGCAGAAAGACGTCCAGCTGCCGGGTCAGGAGCAGCAGGGGGAGAGCTCCAAGGATCAGCAGGGGGGCCAGGGTTCCTGCCGTACCCAGGGAAAGATCGGAGAGGTTTCCCATCATCCAGTGCATGTAGCTGGAAAGCTGGCGATGGTGAACATAAGAGAGTCCCATCAGGATCAGGCTTGCAAAGAAGGCATTCAGGATGACGCCTGAAAGCAGCATGCGGGTCGTATCCATTCGGCCCCGTGTCGTTCCCATGAATGCCACACTCCATACGGTCAGTGCGCCTCCAAGAAAGGCGAGCAGAAAGGTTGAGATGGAATACGGTGAAAAACCAAGCATGAGGCTGGCCAGCATTCCTGCAGCCGCGCCCGAGGAAACTCCGAGAACAAAGGGATCCGCCAGGGGGTTACGGAGAAGTGTCTGGAGGCCCGATCCGGCGAGGGAGAGGGCGGCTCCCACAAGAAACGCAGCGATGGCCCGGGGGAGTCGAAGGTAAATCAGAACCTTCCATGCCGTCGGATCTCCCGAACGAAGGCCATCCAGAACCGGGTAGGGACCGGTGCCGAGGCTCAGGAGACATGCCAAAAGCAGCAGAAGGATCAGGAGCAGAGTACGTCGCATGAATTTCCATTATACGATGATCTGCGCAGGACAGGGATTTCTCCCCGGGATCGAACCGGGGAGACCTGTTACAGCATGGAGGGGGGCGCTAAAATTTTAGTGAAGTCTGCATATAAAAATATTCACCATTATCCGCCAGGCCTGTATCTGCCAGATAATCACCGGCAGAAAAATGAGAATATCCGAACAGGAACGATAGGTGGTCACCGAAGGGAAGTGCAGCGGTCAGGTCGAATTCTGTTCCAACTTTATTGCTTATCGAAGGATCATCGGAGGTGCGCAGTGGTTTTCTGGCAGCGCTGTAAAGGGAGTCCGTCGTTTCTGCAAGACGAAGGAAATGGATGTCGGCCTGGACCTTGACCTTGCTTGCCGGAACCAGGGAAAACGAGAGCCTCAGGTCCTTCAGGTTCTGGAGACTCGCGCGGTCCATGTACCCGTAAAACTTATGGTTTGTAGGGAATAAATTGTCAAAGGTGTTTCGCGTACCGTCCACAGGGTCATCGTCTCCGGAACCGAAGGCGTATTCGAGTCCGATCCTTGGTGTGTACCGGAATGGAAGAGTGTACCCGATCTGGATAATCAGCGCGTAGGCGGAAATGTCCTGATCGCCGAAATTACCAAACTGATAAGCGCTTTCGAACCCATAATCAAATCCCGCAACTTCTCTGCCCCGGAAGAAGAATCCGATTGTGGACTCAGAAAGCGTCCCGGAACCGACTTTGGGACCGAAGGTTATGGCGGTATCGGTATCTCTGAACAAATAGTACAGATCAAGGATGTGGTGAGATGTAACTCTCCCCGAAGTGTAAAGGCCCCAAAGGGTGTCTTCATCGTTCCATTGATTCAGCTGGTCGTATTCTGTAATGACCTTTCGAACGGCAAAGAGATCGGTTGTCCACATGGATTTCTGATGTCGGATTTTAATCCCATCGAATGATTGCGCCACGTTGGACCAGTTAAACCCGCCGATAAGCCGTTCCTCACCATAGATGAGCTCCATTCTCCCCGCTGTCAGGGAGAAGGATGAGAAAACGGCCGGGTGATAAACGGCATATGCCTGTCGGATATCCAGTTGATCCCGATAGGGAGCTGGGCTGCCAACTTCGAGATTCCATACTCTTGCATCCTGAAACTGGGTGAAAAGGGATAGTGTTTTTGTTGCCTTCCACGACAGAGTGAGACGAGAACGAAAGAGATGAAAACCCAGCTGATCATCTGCCAGAGAATTGAAGTCGAAATTATCCTGATATTCAAACCGATGCCGGAACTCGACCTGGATATTCAGATTGTCATTGCCGGCAAGGCCTCCTGCCAGGCCGAGTGCAAGTACGAAAAATAGAAGCCGCTTCATGGAATTATCTTCTTCTTTATTAATTACTGCTTATAGCGATCAGAGTAAAACTTCTGAATTTTCTGGAGGGCTTCCTTTCCCATACCGTCCCTGTGCCATTGATGGCCCTCCTGGGAGTAGACATATTTATCCAGAAGTTCTTTCGCTGTTTCTTCTCCAGCCACCTCCTTCAGCTGAGGAATGAATTTCTCGTAAAAATGTTTGCCAACCTCATACATGCCATGCCACCAGGTGTAATCGGGTCCCTGCATTGCAGCTCCATGACGGGCACGTCGTCCCTCGTGATGCCACAATTCCCACCAGGTCCATTCAATAGGATCGTCGAAATCGGGTTCCGAGATGATTTTTCGGAATTTAAGTTCTGAGATTATGGAACGCGCAGGAAGGGCAAACTTGGTATTGTAGAGATCAACAACACCGTCAAACTGGTCATAAGCTCCCGATGTGAATTCCTTGCTGTGACACTGGTTGCATACAGTCTTCATCGTGTCACGGCGATCTTCCCAGGTTTTAAATGCGGTAACTTTCTTTCCCTTGAATGTGGCATCCACGGCAGGAAGTTCGGGGGAATCACCCGGAATGTCAAGCTTGGAGTGATCCTCAAAGATCACCATGTTTAGCTTGGTTGAAATCGGAGGACGAAGCGTCCACGAAATTCGTTCTCCGACATCATGGGTGACTCCCAGATTTCCCGCCGCACCCATGTGACACGATGCGCAGGTCGGCCCGGAGAAATAATCTTTTCCCGCAACCCAGGTATCCTTGTCAAGATTCAGGGATTCACGATTGGCACGATACATGATGCCGTGTTTGGATTCCTCCCATACTTCAATCTGGGGGTGGTCAGGTCCGAGGTGGCATTTTCCACAGGCTTCCGGCTGTCGTGCCTGGGCGGCGCTGAACTCGTGCCTGGCATGGCAGGCGGAACACGAACCAGCAGAACCGTCTGGATTGATTCTTCCCATACCTGTGTTGGGCCAGGTTTCTTTGGTGGGTTTTCCCTGATCATCAACACGGACTGCAGATCCGTGGCACTGTCTGCACCCGGCATCCACGGCCGGCGGTCCTCCCACCACCTCGCCAAGGAGATTATCCAGAGACCCAAGAATCTCCGCGGCCTTTGCATGGTGGGATCCCTTCTGCTCCATGAACTCTTTTTCGTGACATTGGCTGCAATCCTTCGGGGATACGATGATCGAAACCCATGCCCCGTTGTGCAGGAAAGCGTCAGGTTCTCCTTCTTCGGCGCCATGGCAATCGGCACAATCGATTCCCGCCTTAAAATGTTTGGAACTTTCCCACTGTTTTACAATTCCCGGAGTGACTTTTGTGTGACACGTTGTGCAGGGTGCTGATCCCAATAAGAGGGATGTGACCAACAGAATTGCCAGGGTTAACGGCCATAGATAGTTGTTTTTCATGATTCCTCCTATCCCGTGGTTGTCCTGTATGATAATTAGGACTCCTATATAATAGGACGAAAATTAACGTTTGTCAAGCCCGGCAGGTGGAGGGCGTCTCGTACCCGGAAAGCATCAAAGAATGGATTTGTAAGATCCGGAATAATACAGGAATTCTTACATGGTGTCGTCGATGGAAGAAAGAGCCTGGTGTCCCGTATGGGTCAGCTGATAGAGCCTGCGGTAAAAGGGAAATTCGATCAGGATGCCCTTCTCGATCAAAGACAGGAGCACGATTTCCAGTTCATCCTCAAGGCTGTATTTCAGTTCCGATCGGAGAATGTCATAGGTTAGACCCATTCCCTCTTTGATTCCGCGTACCTGGTACACGTGAAGGATCGAACGCTCATCATCGGTAAGTTCGTGCATGGTGCCCTCTAAAAGTTGTAATTCCCACAACGTGAAAAATATTCCTGGCAGTCAAATACTCGACGAAGTGATTCAGACACTCTCCAACTGGAAACCATTGTCAGATAAAGGTGCAATGAAATTCAAGCTGCCACTGCAAAACACCTGGACCTGATTTATATCCTGCAATACTTTTTTTCTTTCAAATCGGCAATAAAGCGACATTATCGTGATGGGATCTGCTTACGGACACTCCTTTCCGGATCGCGGGGTTCCATCGGAGTCTGTCCCGAGGTTTTCTCCGCACCCATTCTGTATTCTTATCAGGTAATAGTAGGTGATACCGGCGCCAGGCGCTCCATCCGGATCGGTTGAATTGAGAAGTGCTGTGTTACCCGCCAGACAGTCTGCTCCCGAAAAATCGGTGGGTGAGATGCTTCGGAGAACATCGTAAACCGGTGCGGAACATCCGGGGTCCGTAGAGGGTTCCCATGTGATCGTCGTGGGAAGATTTCCCGCAAGTGCCGCGTGGATGACGGGAGAACCGGGAGAGGTCCAGATCGTGTCATCGAAGGGGAAGCAGTCCGTTGTGTCATCCTCGCCGTCGTTGTCGTCGTCGGGATCACAGACGTCTCCGAGACCGTCTCCCTCGAAGTCTGCCTGGTCCGTGTTGAAGCCATCGGGGCAGTTATCGCAGAGGCTCCCTACGCCGTCACCCAGGCCGGTGGCATACACGGCCTGGATCTCTTCAAGGGTCAGTGCTCTGTTAAAGACGGCTGCGTCGTCGATCAATCCCAGGAAGGGGTGGGTATTTGTAAGGTAGTATCCGCCCACAACCCAGGTTACGCAGTCCTGGAGGTCGGCGACGGGGTTGTCGGGTCCTGCCAGGACCAGGCCGCCGTCCACATAGATTCTTCCGTTGGTCCCGTCGTAGGTGTAAACCGCCAGGTGCCACTGGTTGTCGGTCCATTTGACCGTATCGGTGTCCACCTCACCGTACCGGGTTGTGGTTCCCTCTCCCGTGGTCCATCCCCTCAACGCTCCGTCGGTGTCGTAGACCAGAGCGTGGCTGTGGCTCCAGTCCCCGCTGGCATCGGAGACCTCGATGAGACGAGGAGAACCGGACCCTCCGCCGGGGCTTTTGAACCAGGCTGCCAGCGAAATTTCCGAACCAAAGGTTCCGCTCCATGCTCCCAGCACCTTGTCGTTCGTACCGTCAAAAGAAAGGCTATAGGGATCATTCGAGAGAGCTGCGGGTGTATCTTGCGAATAGATCGGACCGTTGGTAAGAGTTCCATCGCCACCATATCCTGATGAATCGAGAGCCGTGATTCCTGTACCTTCATTAAAACGCCAGGCCGCGATATTATCGGGGAAATCGACGTCCTCCTGATCCGGATTCAGATGGTCAGGACAGTTATCGCAAAGATCTCCCGCTCTATCTCCCACACCGATGTTATAGACCTGCTGAATCTCCGGCAGCTCCAGCTTCCGGTTCAGGATGGACACCTCATCAATGGTGCCCTGGAAGGTGTTGTTCGTGTCCAGGTAGTACCCTCCCGAAACCCAGGTCTTACCATCCTGAATGTCGGATGTGGGATTGTTGGTGCTCGAAAGGATTTCCACAGCGTCCACATAGAGTCGACCGGTGATCCCGTCGTACGTGTAAGCTGCCATGTGCCATTGACCATCCACCCACTTGGCCGGATCCGTATCGATCGTACCACCCCGGACTCCGGTCGATTCATCGGTTACCCAGGCGCGAAGGGCACCATCGGTGTCATAGACAATGGCACAGCTTTGATTCGAGTGGCCGACTTCGTTGGAGAACTCGATAAGACGGGGGGATCCTTCCCCTCCTCCAGAACTCTTAAACCATGCAACCATGGTCACTTCCGACGTGAAGACCTGATCCCAGGTTCCGGATACCTTCCCCGAAACCCCGTCAAATTGAAGGGCAGCGCCCGAGTGACCCGGTACCCAGGCGGCTCCCTCGATCACTCCATCACTGGTTCCGTAGGAATCATATGCCGTGGATCCCGATGCTTCATCATAGCGCCAGACCGCCGCGAGCCCGATCAGGTCGCTGTCTTCCTGCCCCGAGTTTGATGCCGCCGGACAATTGTCATTGATTGCGCAGAATCCATCTCCATCATCATCGTCCCCTGTACTGTCCCGTCCAATGGTTTCGGGTGTGCTTCCTGACAGGTCGCAGCCGTTACGATATGTAACTTTATACAGGTACCATTGTCCATCGAACCCGGTCCCGTCCATGTATCCGGTGAATCCTTCAGGGATACCAGTTTCAATAGCAATTCCATCTCGCAGAACCTCGTAGGTCCGGCTGCCCTGCCCATGATCCCCCCAGTCGGCGGGATCTTCCTGCCAGTTCAGAGCAACACCTGCATTGTTACACCCGTCCATGTCCATAAGGTCGATAGCCGGAAGTCCCGACGGCGCCGATCCCACGAGGTCAGTGAGAGAAACTCCGGCGGTGGCATTCGCATCGGAGCATCCGTTGATGTATCGAACCGCGTACGTGTAGGCTGTGCCGTTTGTCCCGGTATTGTCCGTACAGGACGTGGTCCCGTAACTCTTGGTGCCCGAACACCCACCGGATGAGAGCGTACTTCCGTTTCGATATACCACGTAGGTCCTTGTTCCCACACCGTTGTCGTTCCAGCTGACGGGGTCCTGGTTCCAGGTGACCGTGACGCCGGTATCGAGGCAGAGATCAGGATCGGATCCTCCATTGTTGGTCAATCCCGCAGGATTTGAGGAGACTTTATCCATTGCCGTGGCTGAGGAAGTATTGGCATAGAGTGCGCACCCGTTCGTGTACCGGACACGGTAGTAATAGGTCTGATTGTTGTTGGGAGGGTTGTTGGTGTAGGAGGTGATATTGTCGCTGTAGGGGATATCGCTTCCTACGGCGGCCCAGGAGGAGACTCCATCGGGGCTCCTCCAGACCCGATAGGTACGGGTATCACTTTTTCCGTTATCTCCCCAGCTGGAAGGATTTCGAGGCCACGTGATCGTTATGCCGGTATCGGTACAGTCACTGGCGTCCACGGCCGTGATCGTGCCGAGACCGGTCGGGGCGCTTCCGGTTTTATCGGTCCGATAATATCCGGAAGTAAAGGCGACATTTCCGCAGCTGTTGTAGTACCTCACCGCATAGCAATACGTACCATCCGGTTCCGCCGTAGTATCCAGATAGGTGGTGGGGTCTCCATAAGGGATAAGACCCGAAAGGGTGTTTACCGAACAGTTTCCCCCCAGGGCTCCCCGATAGACCCGATATTGACGAAGCGAGGTGTCGATGTCGTGATCCCCCCAGTCCGAAGCATCATCGGCCCAGTCGATCCGAATTCCTGAGTAGGCACAATCATCTTCGTCATAGGCTGAGTAGGATAAACCCGAGGGAGCACTGCCAACCCGATCCGTAGCCGTCACGTCCGACGTTTCTCCTGATAATCCACAGGCGTTCTGGTAAACCACGGAGTAGGTGTACTCAATATTCTGGTCGCCAGTAAGATCCGTAAGTGTGGATGTCCCATAGGGAATTGTCTCCAGGAGGGTCTCCGAACGGTAGACTAGATAATTGCGGTTAGTATTGCTGATTCCTCCGTCTCCCCATGCCGCGGGGTTTGCGCCCCAGGTAACCTGAACCCCGGTGGCACTGCAGTGATCCAGGTCGGTCGCGGTGACCGCAGAGAAGCTGGATGGCGCAAATCCGGAACAGTAGGCCGTGCAGTAGATGGCTCCATTGCCGTAGTAATCCATCCCGACCCCGGGACAGTGACTCCCTCCCCAGACAATCAGGCTCTTTCCCGTCCAGTGGCCCCCCATGTCTCCCCTTGGAGAGAGAACCCCGTCGGAATTAAAGGAAAACCAGTCTTCCCTGGAGAGTGTATAGCGATAGCCGGGGTTGAAGCCTTCTCCGCTGGCATCCTCCTCAAGGAAGGTCAGGAAGAAGGCGCCAGTCCAGTCTGCAATGACTGGACGATTTCCATATCCGCGGGAGTCAGCGGGAAGGGACCATGTGTCGGTAGACGGGTGATAAAACTCCATGACATTATATGGAGGATTTGTAATGTATCCGATATAGACGATCATCATGTCGCCGGTCCAGACCGCGTTATGAAGGCTTCGCGCCTCGGCGGCGTTGGACATGGATGTCCAGGTGTCATTGAGAGGATCGTAGCGGCCCCCTGAATTTTTTGGGGTCGTTCCAGTCTGGCCGCCCCACACAATCATCTCATCGTCTGCCCACACGGCAGAATGGTAGTATCGCACTGCAGGCAGTGCCGGATCTCCAGTGTTGGTGGCGGTCCAGGTGTCTATGTCAGGGTCGTATCGTCCCCCCGTGTTTAAGTAGGTACTCCCGTTATACCCGCCCCAAACAATGGCAACACGTCCCGACCAGACCAGGGAATGTCCATACCTGGAGGAGGGTGCGTCGGTGGTTGTCATGGCTGTCCATGTATTGGCTCCCGGATTGTAGCGTCCCCCCGTGTTCCGGCTTGTGTTTTCTCCTCCCCCCCACACGATCATTTCAGAGCCGGTCCAGATGGCGGGGGCATCGGTTCGCGCAATAGGGGCGTTCGTCGTGGTCATGGCGGTCCAGGAATCGGTTGCGGGGTTGTACTTCGCCCCGGTATTCATCGATCCCATGTTGTCTCTTCCCCCCCATATGACCATTTCCGTACCGGTCCAGACGCTTGAATAGTCTCCCCGTGCAGCCGGTGCGCCGCTGGTGCTCATGGTCTTCCACCAGTTGGTGCCGGGGTCATATCGGCCTCCGGTGTCCTGGGCCGTCGATCCGGCATTCCCTCCCCATATAACCATTTCCTCACCCGTCCATACCGCAGAGTGGCCGTACCTGGCTAAAGGAGCACCTGTAGTTGTTGTGGCATCCCAGGCGTTCAGGGTGGGGGAATAGCGGGCGCCCGTGTCGAAACAGCTCGAACCGTTCCATCCGCCCCAGATAATCATTTCCTGGCCGGTCCAGACGGCTGTATGGCCCCTGCGTGCTGAAGGTTGTGATGTCGTAGGAAATGAGCTCCAGGTTAGGGTGTTCAGGTTGAGGATCCCACCATCACCAAGGTTTACACTCGAATTCCTTCCTCCCCAGACCATCATTAATCGCTTTGCGATGATTGCTGTATGTTGCGACCGTACGGAGGGGGCGTCGGTCGTCGTGAGGGTTCCCCAGAACCCCGTATTTAGATTAAGGTAACCACCGGTTCGAAAATAGCTTGCCCCATCCTGACCGCCCCATATGATCATTCTATTTTCCGAGGCATCCCAGATCGCTGTATGGTCGAACCGTGCGGAAGGTGTATTGGGATCGTAAAGATTAGGGGTGGGTGACCATGTCCGGCCTGCGACGTAGTAATGCGCCCCGCTTTTGAGAGGGTAGGGATAGGCCGTTTGAAGGCCGCCCCAGATCGTCATGTACGTACCGGTCCAGATGGCGGAATGGTTTGTTCGGGCTACCGGGAGATCGGCACTGGACGTGTCCGTGGCGACCCATGAATTGCTTCCCGGGCTGTATTCCCCGCCGGTGTTGTAATAGGTTGATCCATTGTTCCCCCCCCATACGATCATTTTGGAACCGGTCCAGATGGCTGTATGGGTGGTTCGTGCCGAGGGCGCTCCCGTAGAGGACATGGAGGTCCACGTGTTGGTAGAGGGGGTGTACCGTTTTCCGTCTGCACAGGGTGTTCCCCCAAAATCCCCACCCCAGATAATCATCTCGGTTCCTGTCCAGACAGCTGTGTGGTTGGCCCTCAGGGAGGGAACCCCCGAGGTGGATGTCGAAGACCACACGTCGGTTCCGCAGACCGTCGCAAGTGTGCGGGGAAGGGTGTATTCTCTGATGGATGTCTCTGTCTGAACCGGCAGGCTATCCTTGACTTCATTCCACCAGGAGTCAAAGGGTCTCTTGGCCCAGCTGGCATACCCAACACGGATCCAGTCACTCCCCTTGTCCACGATAACCGTGGCATAAAACGAAGTCTCCGACTCCTGGAGAGGGCTTACCATACCGATCTCAAGGATATCCAGGAGTTCTTTATCGGAAAGGTCTTCATGGCCACCGTCCAGGACCGTACGAATGGCGTCAAATCTGGCAAGATCCCGGGAAAACTCCGCGCTGTACTGCGGAGGATTCGGTGAGGTTGACAAAGATTGAGACGAGTGGGGAAGAACCCCATCCTGGCTGATGGCATATACGGCTTCGGTATAGGTGCCACCTGAACCTACCGGATTGCGAAAATCTTTGTGAAGAGCCATGTCTCTCTCTGCCAGGCTTTTTGTACTTTGATGCAGGTCAGGATCAAAGGCATAGCGACGATGGATTCTTTCTTCGATCAGGATGGTGCGGGCCAGGCATTCCGCGATTTTCAAAGGGTCATTCCCCAGAGCTTCCCATAGTTCCCGAAGCATGGCCGGATCTTTGCTCTCCCGGGCCATACGGTCTATTTCCTCCTGGATTTGTTGAGGTGTTACTGGATCACTCCACCAGCGATCCAGTGCTATTCCCATTTTAAGGGTTTCGGTGACGTATTCCTCAAGTAATTCATTTGGAAACTGGCTCTCAAAGGGTGGCTTCGTCCCCGGATTTTGTGAAGGCCAGATTCTGTGCTCGAAATAGATTCGTTCCACAACGCGGCGGCACTCTACCCGTTCTGCCAGGTCGAAGGAGCGGTTTAATTCAGGTCCCTCTGTGGCAGGGGACAGCGATCCGGATTCACCACCTGCAAACGCAATTGCCCAGGTAATCACCAGCAGGGTCAAGAAAATCGAAATACATTGTTTCATGATGACCTCCATCTCCGGTTCGGGAACATGCACTTATTCTGGCAAACTTCAAGTTGTTCTTACCGGATATGAAGGATTCCGGAGCTTACATTCTCCACCTCATTTTTTGAAACAATCGAGGTAGAAGAACAAAGACTCAATGTCCTGCATGGATAATTCCCATCTCTCCCCGGCAAATTGCTTCACCAACCCTTTTCTCACCTATATGATGGTGAAATTAGCAGAGGTTGTCAATATGAGACCTTTGTGCCTCGTTGGTCTGGTATGTGGAAACATGGGGGGAAGATCTAATGAATCCAGGTTCCTTTTAATTTTTTTCGAATTTCGTAACCTCAAAGGGGATCAGATCCCAGGGTTCAACGAGGAGGAATTTCTTTCTTCCCAGTTTGTAGACAATTTTGTTGATTGTCAGCATATGGGGTCCGGGTTCCAGCATGCTTACGTCAATTTCTGTAATCCACCCTGTCTGATGGGTCAGGGGGTGTTCAGTCCGGTACCATTGGGACGGATGGAGAGGCAGATCATCGATATCGATCTGAAAAAGATCCGGAGGGATAAGATGTTTTACATCCTTTGTGATTTCAAAGGTTTTTCGAGCTTCTGTGTTGTGCTTAAGGATTCCGAGGTTGTAGTTGTCATTCTTGTAGAAACTTAAAAAGAGGTTCAGGGTCGAACCCTCCACCTGGAACTCATCGATCGCAGCCCGTTGAATGCGGACCGTAGGGTTTCGCTGATTTTCATAATGGTTCGGGTCCAGTGTCACGATGGGTAAGGTGTTGTTTATGGAAACGGGCTTGTCGTTTGCAAAGGAAAACGAGCGGATTTCCGGCATGGCAATCAGGAGGATGATGGCGAAATAGGAAAGGAAAAGCATACCTGCTTTTCGGATTCCGATGTTGGTAATATAGATAACCAGCGTGATCTGAAAGATGGAAGATTCGATCCATCGTTTCACTTTGCTGTCCTTCCACTTCGTTTCCAGAAGAATACCCACGGTCGATCCAACGAACACGACAAGTCCGACATAAACCAGTGTGGCAACTCTCATCCCGGCGCGGTCCAACCCGAGAAAGGCAAAGAGGATGACGGGAATCTCTACGATGAACACTCCGATGAACAACACCACAGATGTAAAGATAAATGAAAAGAGAAGGCTGCAAACCTTCTCCAGCTGGATCACGTAGGTATCCAGGCTTGGAAACTCCATGCCTGCATTGGAAGGGTTCAGGTTTTCCCTTTTTACTCCATGCGGGTAGACAAAACTTAAGCCAACAAAGGCGGTCCAGACTCCCCGTAGAATCAGGTGGATTACCAGGGTGATCTTCAATCCTGTAATTAAGAAAGTTGCTACGATAAAGACCAATCTGGAGGCTGCATCAAAGACTCCATGCTCCTGGATGAGCATCCCGAAAAAATTGTAGACGTAACCGGAGAGAAGAAAGACAAAGGTGAGAGTGATACCGGAAATCAGAATTTCCGGTTCCCAGCTCTTGTTTTGAGCTTCGATCAACCAGTCGGGCGTATTTTTCTCCATCCCGAAGCCTCCCTGAATGCCAGATCGTTCAACAGACCATTATACAGGAAGGCGAGGTCGGTTCCTTAATAAAGAGGCTGGATTATTCTCTGAAAGGCCGGAGCTCAGGTCCAGAGCCAGACAAAGATACCCGCGGTTGTCAGGGCATAGATCAGACCGTCAAAGGTGGATTTCATCGTTGTACAGACCGGGCGGTGGTACCAGATCGTATTCTGCCACAGGGCAAGAGCATATCCGATGAAGGCCGTAGCTCCGGAGAAACGAAATACCGCCCGCCATGTGGGGTCGGGACCCACGGCCCGGCTGGTGATATAGGCGGCGAAGAGGCTGACGACCCCGCAGTAGAGAAACCACAGGAATAGACTTTTTGCCATCGAGATTCCTGAAGGAAGTACAGTCATGAAGGCAAGGGGGCCCTCCTCGACTTTCTTCAGATAAGCTGGATCTTTCATAGCCGAGGGGGAACCGGCGTGGGGCATCACGTAGTCTCCTGGCGGAATAGAAAAGGGGCGCAAAGCTGCCATGGTTTCGTCTTCTGAAGGCAGTTTTATAAAATCAGATCGGTGGTAGGGAAGGAGCATGTGGATAATGGAGCTCACGAAAAAGACCGCGATAGCCGACAGGATGATGGGTAGCCAAAAATAGAGAATAGGACTCATAATATCTCCTGGTTTTCCAAGCATACCACATATGGAAGGAAGAGAGAACTTTTCCGTAAGGAAAGTGGATAAGTCAGAAAACCATTGATTTTGGAGTCCTTTTGGAAATTGCAACATTGTTGCTCTACCCGGGGTGGGATATACTTTCACTGGAGTGACGAATATTTCCGGTGAATATTGCCCTGGTGTATGGCCTGGATTTCGACGATCGTTTCGTGCCGTTCGAAGCTTTCTGTTCCTGTATGTCTTGCTCCTGTTTTCGATACCCGTAAGGGCGGATCGGATCTATGTCGATCCAACTGGAGCAGGGGACACAATCACGATTCAGGCTGCCGTGGATAGAGCTTATCCGGGAGATACCATTCTTATTCATTCCGGTGTCTACATGGAGTCCGTTGAACTCCATCGATCGGGAACCGAAACTGCCCCCATCATTCTCCAGCCGTTCGGAGACGGGGAGGTAATTGTGGATGGAAATAATGGGACTAAGGAAGCCTGTATTCTGGCCCGTGGAGTCAGCCACGTCACGTTGAAGGAACTTACCTTGCGGAATGCCTCCATTGCGGGATTTTACGGAGAGGCACCAGCGGAGGATCTCATACTTGAAAAGATGACGATTGAAAATATCGTGCACAACCAGCGGGCCGTCGGATACGGAATTTACTTCTATGCCCTTCCCGATTCAATCTCTTTCTGCCAGATCAAGAACTGTGAAATTCGGTACACTTCGAGTCACGGTATCTTCCTGTACGGCAGAAATCACTCCATCACCATAAAGGAAAACCACGTTTCCTACAGTGGATTTCAGGAGGGAGCCTGGGGACATGCCGTAAAGACAGTGGTGTGGAATGAAAATGGAGCGGAAAACGGACCGGAACATATAACCATAGAAAATAACCAGCTGGAATATGCATGGACACAGGGCATCATGACCTGGAATGCCAGGGATGTGATCATTCGTGGTAATCATATTCACCATTGTGGCGCTACCGGAATTCAGATTGAAGACGGAACCATAAATTTTATAGTGGAAGATAATCTATCCGAATGGAATCAGCAGAGGTATAACACCGAGACCGGGATCTGGATTGATGATGCGATTAATGGCGTCGTACGGAACAATATCGTGCGGCATAACCAGGTCGGAATCAAGGTAAGTAAAAGTGACCACGTGATACTCCGCAATAATCTTCTTTACGACTGCAGACGTGAAAACCCGGAGTTTGGAGATAATGGAGGGATCTATTTGCTGGCTTATGACGGGATCGATAATCGTGACATTATATTGATCCACAACACCCTCTCGAGAATAGGAACACCAGGGTACTGGAATGCCGGCCTGGCTCTTGTCGAGTATGGAACTGCAAGGATCACGGGTACGGTTTTCAAAAACAACATTATGACCGATACCTATGAGGGATTCGAATATGTCATCGATGGAAATACTCCTGAATCCGATTCCAACGATCTGTTTAATCCTGCCGGGATCCATATCATCTGGAATGGATTTGAGCTGACATGGGAAGAGTACCGTGCCCTTACAGAACAGGACGGCGCCTCCATCGTGATGGATCCTCTCTTTCATAGGCCGGACTCAGATGATTTTCGGCTGTCCGCTTCCAGTCCCTGCATCGATGCCGGGGGCAGCCTGACGGAAACGCGCTCTGACGGTATCGGGACGATTCTGCCGGTCCTGGATGTCCGCCCCTTTACGGATGGGTTCGGAATTGGGGAGGGGGATACCATTTCCATCGGCGGGAGAGTGGTTGTCAGAATCATGGATATTGACTATCTTGACTCCACGCTGACTCTGGATCGGGAAATTACATGGGTTTCCGGGGAAAAAATCTCCTTTCCCTATTTGGGATCGGCACCGGATATGGGCGCCATGGAATCCAGGCGTCACCCACGGCCCTTTTAATGCAGAACCAGGATATCTGGGGTTGTCTTCTTTTCCCATGAAACGCTATTATGGTTTCCATATGGATGGAATGCGAGTTGCAGGTTTCATGGGACTCCTGGTTCTTTTCCTGATCATTATGGACCCGGTTCAAGCGGATGAAATCGTCCTCCAGGGGGTCCACAACGGCACCTTTGAAGAGGGGGTCGATTCTTCGGGTGATCGACCGAATTGGTGGTGGGTGGGAGATGAAGAGACACCACCCGATGGTGAAGGATCATGGGCGGTTGTAGTCGATGAGAACATCGGATCAAATGTTCTGGAGCTTACTCCTCTTGACCTCGCACTTTCCTATTCTCTTTCTCAGTTTCCTGATCTTCCGCAGTCCATCGGGCCCGGTTCCACGCTGACATTCAGCCTGGATGTCGATTCCCGAAATCTGAATGGAAGTGTCCTGGCCCTGATGGCAGTCTGGAATCCACTTGCACCCGTTGACCCGGACCTCGGTGTGCCCCTGGCGGGGAAGGTCCTCCTTCAGCCCGCAGGGAGTGGATGGGAACATCTGGAAGGTTCCCTGACACTTTCCATGAAGGGATATCCCTGGATCTATCTTGGTGTTACCGGAAGCACGGGATCCGCACGCTTTGACAATGTCTCCCTCACGACAAGTCTGCCGCTGCCCTCCTGCGGAAATGGGGACAATATCCATCTTCCTCCGGAAGGTATCCCTCCTTTCCCGTTGGGAATTGTTAACGAGAGTCCGAAAAACCTTTCGGAGTATGCCAGGGGATCTCTGGTGCGGGAGGCCTCCTCCATGGCGGACATGGTCAATCTCTTCATCCATATCCGGTGGAATGATCTGACCGGTCGGCCGCTGCTTGACGGTCATGAGGCGTCGCTTCGGCAGGCTCAAGAACTGCGCCGTCTATCCATACCCCGAATGGTGACCTTTGATTTCACGCATGGAAATCTCGAAGGTCTGGGAAATATCAACCCCAGGCCCGACGGTATGCCCGTGGAGCGACTGGATGATCCAGGTGTCACGGATGCCTACCTGGATGAGCTGTATGCCCTGGTGGAGGCAATCCGGCCCGAAATCGTCTCTGTGGGAATTGAGGTGGATTTCTTTTACGGTCTCCATCCGGATCAATGGGATACCTATCGTTCGATGGTGTGCCAGGCCCACTCAGCACTTCATGCTCTCTACCACGGAATCCACGTGACGACCTACATGACGCTTCCATCCCTGGTACATATGGACGCAAGCCTGAACCCGGTCTTTTCGTCTGCTCTTTCCTCTCTGCAGCCCTGCATTGACTCGGTGGGCTATTCCACCTATCCCGCCTTTGACGGGAGGCACCTTGACGATTACCCGGACGGTTACTTCTCGGCACCGGGAAATATCGTCCCCGGCCTTCCCCTGATCGTTCCCGAGTGCGGTTACAGGGGAGACGAGGCCTATCCTGAGGAAGAGCAGGAATCTTTCCTTCAGCGAATGATTTCCGAACTTGAATCGAGGGGAGCCGGGGCCCTTTTTGTCTACTCCCTGTACGACCAGCCCTATTTCGGGGTCGATCCATGGTTCAAAGAAGCCTTTTCCACAGTGGGTCTCAGGGAGATGGACGGTTCCCCGAAGAGAGCCTACCTTCTCATGAAAAAGATCCATGCCCGGCGTCCCCACGCCAGACCCTTCTCCGGCCCGCCCGAACCGTGTGAAAGGCACTGAAGGGTTTCATTGGCGGTCTTTTGTTTAGGTGGATAGGGTTCCTGGAAGCTGATCAGGATGTACCGTTTTATGGGAGCAGATCATCTTTCGAGCAGCGTCCACTTTTCCCCATACATCCATAAGCAATACACCACGCAGCCTTTCCTCGTCGACGTAATAGAGAACACCTTTCTCGTGAGGTGTAGTCCAGTCTTCAATTACGCTGAGGGTGGAATCACATTGCCCGACGGCTTCATATCCAATATGAAAGAGGTCTGAGTAGAAAAAGGGAAGATGGTCATAGGCACGGACCTCTCCAGCCATGGCTCTGCCTGCGTGCTGGCCTCCCTGTAAGGCGTTGTCCTCGTGTTCCACTCTTATGAGACCTTCGAATCCTGTGCATGGGAATTTAGCCACATCACCCGCGGTGAAGATCGAGGGGTGGCCCGCTCGAAGCGCACTGTCTGCGATGATCCCATCGTCTGTCATGAGACCGGCTCGTTCCGCGAGGTCTACATTGGGAGATAAGCCGGCGCCAATAACCACGAGGTCTGTTTCCAGGGTCTTTTCTTTGGAATTACCTGCTGTTTCAATCGTCAGCTTTACGGTTGAGCCGGCTGGTTCCAGGGCTTTTACGCGGGTCCTGGCTTGAATATCGACACCTTTCTTACGAAAAAGATCGTTCAGGTAATGGGAAGTCTGCTCCGGCATAATCTTTGCTCCGATTCCAGATTCCGGAAAAAACATCTGGAGGGTGGAGACTCGATCCACAAGCGCCGCGGCCATTTCAGAGCCGATGAACCCTCCTCCCACAATGGTAAGATGCTCTATTTCAGGGAGAAAAGATTTAATGGTTCGATAGTCATCTAACGTGCGAAAGTGAATAATCCGTTTATCGTACGGACCGAGGGTGATGGGTTTGCCGCCCGTCGCCAGGAGCAGTTTCCCGTACGTGTATTCATTGCCTGCAGAGTCCACGACTTTATGATCCGCCGGAATAAGCTGCCTAATGTCAGTTTCCGTATGAATGGCAACCCCCTCACTCCGGGAAGCCTCCCGCCATATTTTATCTTCCTTTTTCCACTCCCAGATTGACTTGGAAAGGGGAGGTCGATCATAGGGAGGATGAGGTTCGCGGGTGAACAGGGCAATCTCTCTATCGGAATCAATCTCGCGAATTCCTGAAACTGCGGCATCCGCTGTCATACCTCCGCCGACAATAATATAGGGGAAGTGTTTTGTCATACTCCCTCCTTTCATGAATTTCATGCTCTAATAGGGTCAGGGTGACGATACGTCAATGAGATCGATGACTCTTTGTACACCCGTAACACTTTCCGCCGTTTTCAGCATCGTTTCTTTTGTGGCCTGAGAATCGACGGTTCCCTCAAGGGTGACGGTGCCTTCCGCCGACCCCACGTTAACGGAAAAAGCGTTGGTGTCCGTTTCCTTTATCAATGCGATCTTTATGCGGGATACGATCATGGCATCGGAAACTTCGTTTTCAATTTCCCGGGTAGCTTTCGTCACCTTTGCCTGGGCTTCCGGTTCCTCCACGGAGAGATCGTTCTGGACTTTGTGGATTTCTTCAATGCTCTGCGTTATGGTCTCCGCCAGTTCGATAGATGCCCTGTCGGTGACGGTTCCTGTCAGATGAGCCGTGGTGCCTTCGAGGTCGACGTGTACATGAAGTCCCTTGCCATGGAGTGTCTCAAGAAGAGCCAATTTTGCCTTCAGAATCACTCTCTCGCGGTCAATGTCCTCGATGACATTGTGGAACTTATTTGCATCTTTCAGCTCGGTGGAAGGTTTCTTCAGAGACTCATCTTTTCCGGCGCATCCGGAAAAAGCCAGAGACAATATAAAGGGAAAGATAATGAAAATGGATTTGGTCATCTTCATGGGAACCTCCAGTGTTGTGACAATCAATGCTTTTACCGTATAACATATTAGATCAATAAATAATTCCTTCTCCATAAGAAATCTAGTATTGTAAATATAAACAATGTATTAAATATGATGATATTTATTAATAGTAAATACTCATCAAATCGTAATGTTATGAAGATCTGGCATGGTATTGATATATAATTATTAGATAAATATTATTTAATAAATGGAATAAAATTAAAATGCGATTTGTTATCACTAATATATATGGTGTGATGTAAGGAAAATATATTCATAATTATCAGGGTCTTTCCTGATGCTGCATTCTATCGGTGTAGTGGCATGAGTACCAACACCGAAATGAATCTCCTGGGTGAACTCAGCAGTTCTGGTTCTACTTCATGGGCATGAAGATGCTCTTCAAGAGAAGACCCCCTCAAACAGGAGGTGTTATGTACAAAAAATGGGATCATCAATCATCAATGAACGAAAAATCTTCCGGGAAGGCCGGAACACTTAAAATCCAGATGGAAAAGGGGCAGCTACCTTTCTGGCATGCCCTGTTCGGTCGCAGTATCCAGCTTACGAGGAACCACCATGATGCCCAGGATTTAATTCAGGAAACCTACTCTCGCGCGTACAGGTATCGCGACTACTTTAGAAATGGAACCAACCTTCGCGCCTGGTTGTATCGCATTCTTCACAACACCTTCATTAACATTTACCATCGTCGCAAAGGGGATAAATCCGCAGTCCACCTTCAAAACTTCGAAGATATGGCTTCCTATCTGCATAATTCCCAACAGATAGAAGACAATTCTACTGGTGGTAAGGCAGGAGACGAAGTCAACGATATACTCTTGTCCATGGATGAAGATGTGCAGAAATCCCTGGGGAAATTGCCGGAGAAATACAGGATTGTTTTGCTCTTATCCGATATCTTTGACTTTTCCTACAAAGAAATATCCCGGTTTATGGAGATTCCCCTGGGAACTATAATGTCCCGGATTTATCGAGCTAGGAAAATGTTGGAAAAGGACTTAATGGCCTATGCATGTGCTAGGGGATACTTTCGGAGCCACAATCCTCGACGAATCCGGGACCATGAATTGATGGAGTCATTTCAGTGATGCCCCATGCCTTTCAACGGGGGTTGCATTCCCCTTTTATGAAGGTATCCCCCTTAGTTAGTTAGCATGGGGAAGCTGCTGTAGCAACGAAATCAAAAAACGTCCGGCATCTCAAAATGTCGGGCACGAAAGGAGAACGATATGAACAAAAAAGAAAACTATGAAAGAATGGCCAAAGCTCACATGGATCTTATGAAATCCAGGCTGCATACTATGAAAGCCCGGATGCGCCTGATGAAGGAGAAGGCCAGAATTGGAGTTCAGAACGATCTTGACGTCGCTCAAGAAAAATTTGATCAACTCCAGGCTAAGGTTGAATCTTATCGGGAGGCAGGTGAAGGAGCTCTGGAGGGTATCCATAAAAGCTTTGAGGAGGGTTTTCATGTGCTGCAGGAAAAGGTGGAAAGTCTCTACGAGCAGATCATGGAAGATAATTCCTAGAGTCGTTAGCGTGAACTTTTCCCAGATCATACCCGAAAAGTCGATCGAATTCGTTTCACCAGCTATAGTTTAGAGAAGGAGGAACAGATGTTACCCATCCAGACGATTCTCTGGCCGACGGATTTCAGCAGTAGCTCCCTGGGGGCGCTTGAGTATGCTGGAGACATCGCAAAGAGCTTTCAATCCAGATTGGTGCTTGTGCATGTGATTCCCATGCTTCCCATGGTTACCGTTCCATCGGGGATCACAAGTTTTGACGTAGTGGAATTTAAGGACACGCTCATGGTTTCCCGCAAGGAGCAGTTGGAGGGGATCTGTAAAGATAAGGTTCCGAATGGGGTTACTGCTGAGTGTGTCGTGGATTACGGTTATGAAGTGGAGGGAATCCTCAAAGCGGCGGAGAAGGTGGACGCAGATCTTATCATCATGTCAACCCATGGAGTCACCGGTTTTCGTCGGTGGGTTTCCGGATCGGTTACAGAGAAAATCCTTCGGGCTTCTACGTGCCCGGTTCTGGCAATCCCCATTCCCTCACCATCTGAGTAGGAAACAGTTATACGACTGTTCCTCCAGGTATCCCTATTCCGACATTAGCTCCTCTACGGCAGGGGGCAGGTGGGCCAGGTTCCTATGCCCATGCGCTCCTCATTGTCAGAGTTCTGACCGCAGCTGGACTCGCCTGAGGCATTGCTTGCACTCACGGTTACCCAGTGATCTGGAGGAATGATCACATCCAGGATCACCGTGTCCCCGTTGTCGGTCCAGGAAGTGATCGTGCAGACACTGGCTCCGGAGTCGTCCGGAGAGTACCAGTCGTTGATCGCGTCAATATAGACGTTGTAGGCTGTGGCTCCGGCGACCTTTTCCACTTCCACGGCGTTTCCGCCTTTTGAAATCACCTGGAGGGGGAATGATGATCCTACTCTGGATGGTTCCATCACGCCACATGATGCGGCGGCCTTGGCGGAACAATCTGTTGTGGTGGCTGTCCTGACTTCGATTCTCCATGCAGAAACGTATCCGTTTTTTCCGTTCTTTCCGTCGGCGATCTCCAGGGTGTAATCCCCATCCCCCTGATACAGGGTGGTAATATCTACAGTCATCAGATTGCCCTCTGAGATCGGCGTAAGAGCAAGAGTGGAGGAATCGGGGAACCGAAGCTGGGCAAAGCCGTCCTTATTGATATCCCCGATTCTGTCGTGGACAATGGTGAAATAGAGTTCCACAAGCGTTGCAGAAGACTCGGTGGGTGAGACCGTATCGGTGTAATAGGCTGTCAGGTTATTGTCGGGAATATCTCCCGCGGGAGTCCCCACCAGGGTGCCGTTGTAGACTGAAGTTCCTCCCGCGACAACTACGCCAAGTTGATGAAGTACCTCACTTACCGTGACGCTCCCTGCAGCCTCATTGGGACCGGCGCTTGAACCCCCGTCGTGGACCTTGTTGAGAAAACCAAATTCGATGTCAGAGGGACAGGGCCCCATCCAGTCTGCAGGAATGACTAAATCTGCTTCGATAAGTCCACTCGTCTCTCCTACGCTTAATACTCCATCACTGTTTCCATCGGGGATCGATACGGGGTTTATGCAAAAATCATCCTGGAAAACGCCGTTGTTCGCGGAAATCGTCAGGTAGGCGGGCAGAATGGCTTCCGCCGTTCCGGTTACGTTATCAACCTGGAAGGATAGATGCCACTTCTCTCCCGGGTTCATGGCGCCCGTGTCCGCATCTCCCTCCACCTGGGTGAACGTGACCGATCCTGATGTGTACATGATCCGTGGAGCGCAGGGCCCGGCCGCGTCGGAAAAGGATTGGGAAGCGGAGTCAATCGTGCAGGAGCCCTTTATGGCCTGAATGACATAAGTGTGCGGCAGGGAATCGCCGGGATTGTAAGTGGATCCTGAAGTAAACCCGCTGACTTCCAGTCCTCCGTCGACGTAAAGATCGTGACGGTCCGGCGAGTTGGGAGCAGCGGTGAAGTTGATGGTTATCCCGGTCTGGAGACATACATCGTTATCCACGATGGACAGGATGACGGGAGTTCCGGGGCCGTCGTCCGTGTCCTGTCCCGCCTGCGCCGGCGATTCGGTATAGCAGGATGCAGCTCCATTTATGGCACGGATCGTGTAACTGTGGCTGGCCGAGTCTCCCGGGTTGTAAATCCCTCCGGAGAGAAAGCCGCTTACAGCTAATGAACCGTTGTCGTACAGATCGTGCCGGATGGCAGGGGTCCCGGCGGTATAGGTGATGGTTATGCCGGACTGGGCGCAGGCGTCTCCATCCTGGATATCCGTGATGGCCGGTGCGCTCGGATAGGTGCACGTTCCTTCGCAGATGTTCATATTGCAGGTGGAGGGACGGGTCCCGGATACGGTGACATTGTCCACCTGCCATTGCCAGCCGTAGTACCCAACATACCGGAATCGAATCCGGGCGTTGGTTTCCCCCGCGTACGTCAGAAGGGAGAGAGTCGCGTGGGCCATGTCGGCCGTTGTTGCAGAGTAGGTGACCAGGGTGGTCCAGGATGTCTGATCCGATGAGTAGTCTACGTACCCAAAATCCTGGGTGTCCCAATCTTGATAGTAGTGGTCAAACTGCAGGCTTACGGTTGTGGCGTCCCACGGAATGTCAAAGGCGGGCGTGATCAGGTACTCGTTCTGGGTCTCGGTGGGGGAGTAGTAGACACGGGCAACCGCACCGTAAGCTCCGCCCTTCGCGTAGTTATGCCAGTCGTTGTTGTCCCAGACCGCCGGTGTCTGGCTGCCGTGGTCTTCAATCGTCCATCCGGCCGGCGGGTTGTTTCCGTAGGGCCCCCAGACTCCCTCGAAATTCTCAGAGAGAAGAGAGAATCCTCCGGGGATCGTCTGACCGATGCCTTGAGAGAATGTGTCGGTCCAGGTTCCTTCGTTCGTGTTGATTTCTACCTGGAAGTCCACCACGTCTCCGCAGGAAAGCGAGTCGGGCAGTTGGACTATGAAGTGGGGGGACTGGGATACGCCCGTGGTGTCCGTGGGAAGGTTATTGTAGGCCGCCGTGTCATCCACCATCGTGACTCCTGGCGTCAGGGGCGTGATCGTGGCACTGACTCCGGTAATGGGATCCGTGCCGTCACTGTAGATCGTCATGCTGAACTGAACCTGCTCCCCGGCATCCCAGATCGTGTCATCATCCCCGGGTCCGCCGGCGGAACAGGAGTCCAGGACCAGGGTGTGGGCGGAATAGGATGCGTGGGGACCGCAGGACTGGGCGGGATAACTCAACGTGAGGCTCCAGCTCTCGATACTTCCCGTATCGCCCCCGGCATCGTCGTAGACCCGAAGCTGCCAGTTTCCCTGGGCGATCTTTCCGTCCAGAATGGATAGGAGCCCTTCCGGCCGGAAGATCCCTGTAAAGGGAGCGGTACCCGAGGTGATCGGGGTGGCGGCTTCGTCGTCAAAGGTGGTATTGGTGTAGTTGTCACTGGAGCCGCCGTTGTCCGTGGAGAGTTCAACTTCTGTCCCGTCGGGACCGCGAAGGTAAATGTCCAGGTCGCTGTCGTAGGTGTGGGTGATCGTCAGGGTTACGTTGACATCCATGACGACCTTGTTGTCAGGGACGGCGATCGTGGAGAAGACGCTCGCGTTGTCCACAATGGTGACCGGCGTGTCCGTGGCCGTGTAGGTGGGCTGAACATTAACGCCCGTAGTGAAGGTGTAGTAGCTTCCGGTATTGTCTTCATAGGTGGTGTTCCCCGCCGCATCCGTCGACTCCACCCAGTAATAATAAAGGGTACACTCGCTCAGACCGCTGACATCAACGGTGTGGCCGGTTACGAGCAGGGTGTCGGTGGTCGTGGTCCAGGAAGGAGGAAACTCGGCGACATAGACAACGCTCGAAGAGATCTCATCTGTATCCCAGGTGATCGTGGCAGTGGTTCCCATGACGTTTGTTGCCTGGACATTGGAAATGACGGGACCGATACAATCTGCGGAAGAGGTGGCGTCCACGTTGACATCCGGTATGCCGCAATAGGACGCGTCCACATAGCGCACCGTGATGGTGTCACCATCGGCGATTCCCACGGCTCCATCCCCGCCCCCCGTGGAAGTCGATGTGAGAACGGTTCCCTGAAACTGTCCCGAGTTGGCGGGGGATTCCGAAAGAGTCACTGTTTCGGCGGGGCTGCCCGAGTTACCCTCGGAATCGGACCAGACGGTCACATCGTAGCTTCCCGTACCCGAAATATCGCTATCCAGCAAATGAATTGAAATCGTATCACTGCAATTATAGGTCGAACGGTCCAGGCTGACGGCACCGGCACAGGGTTGCGGCGTTACAGCTTCACAGTTGCTCATGCCACTGGTGCAGGAATCGGATGCCGAAGCGGCCTGAAGCCGGTAAAAGTAAGTAAGGCCGTTAACCACCGTCGTGTCGGTATAGGATGTGGCAGGTGCGTTGATTGTGGCGATTCGAGTAAACCCCGCGTCGCAGTCCGTCTCATTTCGATAGAGGAAATATCGGGTTGCATTGGCCACGGATGCCCATGTCAAAACGGCAGAATTGCTCCCCGCCGCACTGGAAAGGGTCGGTGGATTCGGTGAAAAGGAAGGGCAGGTTGTCTGGTTCTGGTTCGCCAGGTCCGATGCGTTGCCGCAGGCAATGTTGTGGCGGTCTAAAGAAGCGAAGATGGCTTCCGCGTGGGGGGTACCGTTCCCTACACCATCCCCGTCGTCGTCGATCGCCCGCATCAGGGTGTACAGGGTTACACCTCCGCACCCGTCGGAATCGGGGGGGCTGCAGTTGTACATGTCTCCCAGCTGGGGATGGCTGACGTAAAAGAGACGGTCTTCCAATTGCCAGGCAGAGGTTACATCTATGCCGGAGAGGTTGGGAAGATCAGTATGGACAAATTCCCAGAGGGCCTGGGTGGAAATCCCGGACTCGCAGTGGTCTTCCAGCCCGCAGGGGCCAAAGTACGAGCCTCCCGAGCAGTTCCAGAACGTACCGTGGTTGGCGGCAGTCCAGGGTGTGTTGTTTGCATGCTTAGTGTAATCTCCATCGCGAATTCCCGAACAGTCGAGGCAGGCATCTCCGTATCCACCGCAGTTCCCCGATGTGAATGCACCTCGACCGCAACAGGAATCGTGGGTCTGGAGGGTTGCGGTCCAGTCGGCACGCGTCTCGAGAGGAGGGCTGTCCATGCCCGCTCCATCATTGTCGTCCCAGCTGTGCCCCCATTCATGGAGGGAAACCCCGGGAAGTTCACCCAGGTTCCAGCAATCATTTGCCGGATCGGACTGGTAAAAATTGAGTGTGCCGCCCCCGGAAGTGGCATTGCACCAGGAGGCCTGGTTGACGTTGACGTTCATATGGCTGGTCGTGAGCCAGGTGTTTGTGGGATGGTAGCTTCGAGCTTTTATGTTGACCATCGTCAGATGGTAGTACTGCGTTCGGGCGGACATCGTGTTCCCGGCTTCTCCAGGATTGGGGGACGGCGTTTCACAGTCGGTTTCGGCACCGCTCCCCTGATAATCGGCATCCCCCGTCGTGGTCGTCAGATCGGTGGAACCACAGCTGTCGTTGACCCACGTGTACTTTCCCTGCGAAAAGCTCACGGTGGCATTGTCGCCGGGGAATAGCCCGCCTGCACTGGCGTATTCGTCGGGAGAAGGAAGGTTGGTCAAAACAAAGGGCATGGGGCGGTCGGCAGCGTTGTTGTGGCCGTCGCCCGGATAGACGACACCATGGACTTTTCCATAGCGGTTTACATCGACAAAATGGAGAATTTCTCCTGTGTGGGCGTCAATGAGGGCTTCCCAGGTCCCAACCTGGCCCTCCCGTGTGAATTGCAGCCGGTACGCCAGAGTATATGAAAGTCCTGTTCCGATCGCACCATTGAAGGCGTCGGGATCCTTGCCCCTGGGTGTTATGGGAAGAATCATTAGGGTTCCGGGATCGATAACATGGTCATATTTTGAGGGTAACTCGCCCAGGTAGCTGTAAAGGACATCCCATGCGTTCTTAAGGGACACCTGGGGAATCGTGGAAAGATTGATGTCCGCAACCTTGTCCATGGCAACCTGGATCAGATTTCCACCGTTGAGACGAAAGTCAATATACGCACCCTGAACCGGAATCCCCTTGTAATAGACAAAGTACCGGAGAAAGTAGATGGAACTGCCAACGGGGCCGGATCCATCCCTGGAGGGCATCAGGTCAAACGCTCCAGCCTTAAATACATCCGGGTACGATGCAAGAAATGCACGTCCCATAGCGTCAACTTTCTCCAGGGGAATACAGGAAACATCCTGGCAGCCCGGCATGAATTCCTGAAAGCTGAAATCATTGGCCGGACCAGGAATCCAGGGAATCGCCCCGCCCTCGATGAGGGAGGGGCGCCCGGTCCGTTCATCCACAAAGGCGTACCAGGAAGGTCCAAGATCGGTCATCATCGATCGATAACTCGTCCCATTGTTCAGGCGGTCCTCGATGGATGAAAATCGTGAGATCGTCCGAACCACCCTCATTTCGGGTTGAGAATAGACCGCCTGGTCCAGGGGCTGGTTGGAATTTTTCGGCGTAAAGCCAAAGAGCCCCACGGAAGAAACCACCAGAAAGAGAAATGAGATTACGCTTCGTTTTATTCGCATGTTATGCCTCCACCAGATCATTGAAAAGTTCTCCTTACTGCATGATAAGGATGTGATTTGAAATTCATGTTGTATGGAGAAAGTTACTGGGACCAGGGAAAAAAGAAACGATTTCAGTCGTGTGGCAGAAAAAAACCCTCCGAATCACGGATAAAGTATAACAGGGAAAGAAAAGGAATCAAAATGTATGCCAGAATAACGCCTTTTGTTGCGTCAATTGACAGCACGGCAAGGTTGCTTATGGGGTCTCATCCTCCTCGCTGGAAATGAGGGTAACCCGTTCGACACCCTCAAGGGTGGACAGCTCACTGACCAGGGCTTTATTGGATTCCTTCCTGCGAAGTTTTACCTGGAAGGTCAGTTCAAGGATGTTCCCAAGCTGAAACGATCGGACATGGAGTAGAGAGTGAGATGCAAGGTAGGAGTCGAAGGTCGACTGATAGACCGGGTGTTCCGAATCATCCGGCTGAGCCCGTATCTTGAGAAGAAAATCACGCCCTCCGTTTTGTCCGAGTCCGGTGCGGAAAATAATCAGAATCAGAAGGCCAATCGTCAGTGTCCCGATCAGAGCCAGGTGTGTGCTGCTGACCCCGCAGGCAATTCCCGCGGCCAGGGCAAAGAAGACAAATGCCGTGTCACGGTTATCTTTCACGACCGTGCGGAATCGGATGATGGAAAGGGCGCCCACGAGACTGAAGGCACGCGCGATGGAGTCTCCGATCGCCATCATGACCATCGCCGTAACCATCGCCAGGATGATTAACGTGTGAGTCAATGAGATCGAGGGGAGGCCGTTCTTTACGGTTGCCCTGTAGATAAAAGCGACAAAGATGCCCAGCAGAGCTGCGGCCGCAATGTTGAGGATAATGTGGTATGCGCTCACGTCGGTTACGAGGGAGAATAGGGAATCAAACATTACAGGTGTCTCCTTCAGGCAGTGGATCGAATGGCGTCCGGACGATCCATGTCGCAAAGGTCAATTCCCGAACAATACTTGGAAACGGATCGTCGGAACAGGCCGCATTCCCCCAGGACCGTTTTCAGCCATCCAGGGACTAGACCGCAGAATTTGCATTCCAGGACCGAAAAGCCGGGGAAGAGGGGGTTCATAGAGGATTCGCTGAAGATATCCCGGGTCGCCGACACAAACCGTGTCCGGATGTTCCTGTCAAAGGTGATTCGGACGTTGGAATCTTCCCTTGCGAAATAGGCTTCCCTCTCGTAGGTGACGAGAAGGGTCGGACGAAGATTGAGGCGCTGAACAAGAAATCGGATTTTATCCAGAGTCCGGTGGTTACGGTAGGTCCACGTGCCGTTGGATTCGGAAACGGCACAAAGCAGGAGATCAGGAATAGTTAGCCGCTCTCGGGGTAAGAGGATCCGCTCCTTAATGATGCGCTGGTTCACCCTGTGTTTGATTTCCATGATCAGGGGAACGATTTCTCCTGGATGGTTATAGGTGCGAAGACGGATCTTTTTCCGGACCCTCAATCCATCGATCTTCTGCCAGTAAAAGAGACGGCCCGGGGAGTCGAAATAGATACTGCGCACAGTGTACATGCCATCGGGTCGTACGGCACTGTACGGGTCCGCTTCCACGTGAGGCGCCAGGCGGTGTCTCAGCTCCCCGATTCGATTCTCCTCCAGGGGAAATTTGAACTCGATCCGGTTCTGGCAAACGTCTGGGTTCTGATTGATACCCATGGTCATGGACCCTCGAAGGGGCGGTTGTGGCTTCTGCCCGCTCCATTGGATGTTCCGGGAGTCGGATGGTCAAAGAAAACCCAGTTCGGTCCGCCGTCGACGCTTCGCCCGTAGGAAATGTCGGAAGACTGAGGGCCGAAGGTGATCAGGTCGATCAGTGTTGTGCCGTCGGTGTCAAAAAGTCCCACAGATTCCCCATCGGCGGAGAGCTTGAAACTGGTGTGGGTCGGGCCCTGCTCCTCGTCGTTGTCCGCCCAGAAAAGGATGAATCCTCCGGCTTCCACGACGACGCCCGTAGGAACCTGCCACGCGGTCGGATCTGTGGGGTCGTCGGTGAGGTACATTCCCCCAAGATCGATGTCCAATACGCCAGGGTTGTAAATCTCAAACCAGTCCGGGTATCCTCCGTTGCCGTCCGGATCCGTGATGGTCGAATCGTTGTCTGCCATGACTTCGTTGATAAAAACGATGGCTGAATAGGTCCCCACAGTATAAGAATAAACCGATTCGGGGGCTTCCTCGGGATCCCGGGACTGGTTTCCGTTTTCATCGATGACCAGGATGTAATACTCAATGGTTGTTCCCTCCGGCTGCCCGGGGATCGCAGTCTGGAACTGGTTCCCTCCCGAAGAAAACATCGTGAGACACACAAAGTCTCCTGTCAACGTCCGGTAAAGAAGGCAAGGGCCTGCAAGCGTGCTGCTAGCTGTGACCTGTGTGGTAATCGTTACGGCCTGGCCCGGCTGGGGCGGATCCGGTGTGTGGGCCGTATGGGAGATGGTCGGCAGGTTCCCACCGCACGCCGGGGAGGTGGAAGTC
This sequence comes from Thermoanaerobaculia bacterium, assembly GCA_035593605.1. Classification (NCBI taxonomy): domain Bacteria; kingdom Pseudomonadati; phylum Acidobacteriota; class Thermoanaerobaculia; species Thermoanaerobaculia bacterium. The sequence goes on from DAOSWS010000002.1 coordinate 202,461, forward strand.
AAATAGGAAGAAAGAAAGGAAGCCCTGGCCTGGACAAAGTGAAGTAGTCCGTAAATCGTGTCCCGGCCATCCACGACATCCTGCGCGAGATTCTGCTCGAAGGCGGCATTGGAGTACATCTTGTTTCCATCCGCGTACACATCCGGCCGGATTAAATCCGCCAGCTCATGAATACGGACCTCGAAAAGGTCGGCGGAAAAACCCTGGTTCAGAAAGGACTGAAGATCGCAGAGGTACTGGTTTTGTAATCCGGGATTGGCCCAGAGATTTTCCATCAGAGGGCGCTCCTGGGCCACGGTCTGCCCGGGAGGGCCGATCGGGGAGGGGAGCCAGAACGGGTCCATCTCGAGGGGATCCTCACCTGGGGTCACGGACATCAGGAATCGGCCGAAGGCTTCGTTGGTGTCCCAGTGAAGGTGGACAAAACGGCCTGTGTCATCACGATCGTAAAGGAAGTAATTGTGTGCGGATCCATTGTAGGCATCCAGGTTGACAAAGAGATTATTCAGAGCCAGTGAAATCAGGGCCATCCGGGTGTTGAAGATCGGATCGAGCCGAAAGGGAAGGTCCCCGGGATCCGCATGGTTCAGGACATCGATAAATTCAATCAGTCCGCTATAATCGTCCGCTTCCTCGTTAGTCTTCAGCTGGTAGTGATCATGGTAGGGATCGGGGTCCCATCCTTCCCAGGTCAGGTCGGAACCAAAATCGCTCTGGGGGGCGTCCAGGTCATCGCTGGCTGCGGCCTTGAAGAGGTTTCCGTCTTCACTTTCCCCGAACCGGCTCTGCGCAAAGGTCTTGTCCACCTGCTCCACGGCCGTGTACAGCCCCCAGTAAATGTCGTTGATATAGACACGAACATGGACTGCCCGGATGGCGGGCATGAAACTTGAAGTGAAATCGAGGAAGAGCTTTTCCCGAAGGAGGGTGGGATCCTTGAATCCGTTGTTCAGGTTCAGCTTCTTAAGTCCGAAAAAGGCCAGTTCATCGTTGTCTTCGTCGTACTCGTCGAAATCGATCTTGATCGATTTCTTTACCCCCGGAATTCCGAACGAAGAGTTTCCCTTGAACCTTACGCCTACGGGATCGAGCGTGACACCATCACACGAGAGCCGGGCGGGAAAGTAAGGGTCCTCGGGATCATTGGCATGGCTGGCATAGAGAACCTGGTACCAATCGGGGTTGTCAAAGGTGATCCGGATTTCATGGACAAAGCTGTCGTCAAAAAAGGCGGACGCCTCGTCCTGGACCTGCACCGGGTTCCCCAGTACGGAAAGTGCGGATAAAAAAAAGAACGGGGTGAGCATCCATTTCATCACATCCCTCCACGATCAGGGTGGCTATTACACCCGTTAAGACGGAGGAACCGGGGATCAGGATGACATGGAGATCAGGTGCCGGACAGGAACAGGCGTTGTGGGATCGTTTCCTAGCGTGACAAGTAGACCTCGTCCGTCCTTGCAGCCATGATGAAGTCGTTTCTGTGGAGGCCCCGGATCTTGTGTGTCCACCATGTGACAGTCACCTTTCCCCACTCGGTCAGAAGTGCCGGGTGGTGGCCTTCCTGTTCCGCGATGTCGCCGACACGGTTGGTAAAGGCCAGGGCTTCTGCAAAATCCGGGAATGTGAAGGTCCGCTGTAATCGGGGAATATCTTCCTCCGAAACGACGGTCCATTCAGGAATCAGGGGCAGGAGGCGATCCATTTCCTCCCGGGTTGCGACCGGAGCATCGGCCCGGCACGCTTCGCACGATTCTTTGCTCAATGTGGTCATTTTGAAGGTCCTCCCTTTTATCTGATCTCTCTTCGATGAGAGGAGCCCAGAAGGCATCCTATCTATATCCCAAGAATGCATCAAAAAATTTCATTGGTTTTAATGATCGTCAGGATTTGCTCCGCATGGGACCTGAGAATTATATAAATAGTTTCTTGATTTCTTGATCTCTCAATTCATTCCTGTCGATCATGTCTTATCGGGTAAATTCCAGACGAACCAGATTACCGGTGCGGGTGTTCACTTCCGCGTCGAGGTGAGTTACGATCCCATCCCCGGCGCCGGACCATCTCCACGTCTCGGTCTCCATCTCCGGAGTGAGAGAACGACCCACCCGGAGACCCTTTCCCAGCTCCTCCTCGATCTCCTGGAAAGTGCAGGATGAGACGGAAAAAGCACAGAGTTCTCTGGCAGCCATAAGCCCGGGGAGCTTGATTCTGGGACCGGAAACCTCCGGGCCTGCGTTGATGGAAAAATAGATCAGTCCTCCCGTGTCACCAAACTGGCAGGTCCCGTAAATCATGATGGGATCGCCCAGGGCAATACCCGGCGGAAGATTGGGAAATCCCATAAATCCCCACTGATCACCCGCAGAGGGCCGCATGACACCTTCCCCGGGTCCAGACCAGCGCTTGTTCAGGCCGTAAAGATCATCCCGTGTCATCCCGATCTGCACGGCATCCACCTGGGGCGGCAGGGCCGGAATGACCAGCTCTGTTTGAGTATCCCTTTCACATCCCGAGATAAGTAAAATTCCGAGTAGAACGAAGGTTGCTCGAACTGTAATAAAAAATTGGTTCAATGAATTCATGCAGTTCGATTGTATCAAAGGAGGAAGAGGAACGATATTGAAACTTTCGATTCGGAACACGGCTTCAGGATGGCCGGATACGGGAGCCTGCCTGCAAAATGGTGAGATCAAGTTTGAGTTATTGAGCTCCCAGCCGAGGAAGATCAAAAAGAAATCCGTTGGTCGTTTATGTCAAAAATATCAAGAGATCAATTCGCCGGTAGCAAGACAATATGTCTGGCTCCCCCCACCATAGCTCGCTCCAGGTTGATTATGAGACTTTGATACTCAAACTTTGATTTCACTTTGATGGACACGTTATTGGTAACATCTCCAGGGGATGGGAATTGTTTTTCACGTTCCTGCCTCCTTAGGAGTAATAAATCTCCCTCCATGCAAGAACCTGACTTTGTTACAAAGATCCTGATTGATCCCCCTTGAACAGACGACGGTTCAAAATTCTGAAGATCCGAATGATCTGTAATCTCCACCAGGGGAACATGTTTTGGCATATCCACAAAGGCAACAGGCAATGCAGCTAGAGTCACTCGGGTAGCACCCCGTGATGCCAGAAAGTCAAAGGTTTCCAGTATTCTGATGTAGGAGAGTGTAGCATCCGCTTTCAGGATGACCCAGGACGGGAACGGATCTATATTCATTCTTTCCTCCCATCCAATCTCTTGAATAACCGGGATTTCTTCAGGGTGATAATACTTTATGACCTTTCCCGATGCAATGATCTCGATGATCAGGTCAGGCTCGTTCTCTACAGGATTCGATTGTCTCAAATCGATTGTGATGCCTCTGTATGTAAAGAAACCTGTGACGGGTGGAAGACATAAAGTACAACGTTTGTTCCCCCATGTTCGACTGACTTCCATTGTGGGCATATAATTTCCTTCTGGACCCAAAGTCAGCCAGTACTTGCGTAGTATTTTTAAGCCCATATCATCCGTTGGTTTCCCGTACTTGAGTAATTTTTCCCATGTTTCATTGGTACTAATGTCGCGCAATACATTTTCATGTAGGACAGGACGAAGAAGAACATTAGGAAATGTAAGTGGGGTCAGTATACCCAACAGGACTACTGGAGTCAGATATATGGCCAGAACGGCCAGGGAGAATCGCGTCTTGCGCTTTAGCAGAGAGAAGCTTGATAAAAATACTATAATCAAAGTAAGAAGAACGATCCATATAAGACGATCGAATGGTTCTGTAACCTTTCCCTGAAAACAGTGGAGATTCTTAAACACTGTTGAATGTTTCCACCCGACACCACCTAGGATCGTCCAGATTGTGATCAGCCTGTAGACAAAGATATAAATGAAAATGGAAATCAAAAGAAGACCAAGAATATTGGCGCGTTCTAGATTTCTCGATGTAATAAGAGTCTCTTCTTCCCCTTGCTTACGTGGCCATGCGTAGACGAGAAATGCCATGCTACAACATAGAGCAGGAAACAAACTCAATACCCAGAGAAGAAAAGATGTATTAAGAACCAATCCGACTGTTTCAGGGGAAAAATCGTACCCTTGGGTAGAATATAGCAAACCAATTTCTTGAAGATAATGAAAAAGCGCCAATGACGCAATCCAAAACCAAGCGGCAACCATTATCAACGCATGCCTGAATGGCTTAAGTTGTTTAGGGAAAAGGGATCTTTCGCGTATTCGCACACTGTATGATAGCACCGTACATTGTGATACCCTCATGGAGGTGCATGATTCGCCACTCTTTTATGTTCACTTAATCATATTACGGGGTGGTGGAAGAAGAAAAAATTACGACTTGAAAATCAATCACACCCGGTAATTGCTGCTACCGGGTGTGATTGATTGTGATTCTATTGCGGCTCCCTTACCCGGAAACCGCCATGATGGGTGAACTTACTTCTTTGCTTCTTCGTGGTGCTCCTTGGCTTTGTCTGTGGCGCACTTGTCCTTGCTGGGGCACTTTCCGCAATCGTGCTTCGCGGCGTTGGCGTCGGCCGGTTGAACCTTTTCGAGCTTCGTCTGCGGGTCAATCTTTGTCAGCGCCTGCGTCAGAGCTTCGGGATTGGTCTTGGCCGGTTCGAAGGTGACGAGGAACTGGCTGTTTTCTGCATCTGCCTTTGCGGAAACCACGCCTTCGATCGTTGCAAGGGACTGGGTAAGCTTCTTGACCACGGCTTCGTCCTTCAGGTTCTGAACCTGGAAAACGGCGGTTTCAGGTGCCTTGGCGTCACCGGCGGGAAGGATTCCCACGAGAGCGATCAGAATGAAAAGAAAGAAAGCTACAGACTTTGAAGACATGTGCAACCTCCAGAAAATATTGTTCGACAGCATTTATTTTGCGGCGTATTGTACACCATCTGCTTCTACAATGCGATAGACACCAAAGAGAAACTCTCCGGTTGATGCGTTGTACACGGGCCCCTCGATGGCGTTGATGATGTCATTTACAGTGCAGATGTTGGAGTCGAAGACAATCTCGGCACGGTTCCGTGAAGCAAAGGCGGTAAAGGATACAACTCCGGGGACACCCTCAAGTTGTCCCGCCGCCCGCTCCGCCGTATCCACGCATTTCAGCCCATCGATAACGAGAATCGTGGTCGCGAGGGACGCGCCGGCCGGTGGGGAAGCGTAGTTTTTCACCACACTGGGCATCACCAGGAGACGGGCGCCTCCGATCCCGATCCCGGCACAGAGGATGATCAGAAAGGGCAGTACCCAGGTCGGAACCCTCATGGTTTTTTACCGTTCGTAAAGAGTTCCAGGGCTCCGGGGGAGGGGCAGGCATCGGTACATTCCAGACATAGCGTGCACTCTCCGGAACGCACTTCAGGGACTGTCGCGATGGTGAGGGACTGGGGACAGGCTTCATCACAGGCTCCGCACCCGGTACATGCGTTTTCGGAGCGACGCAGGCGGAGGAAGCCGATCTTTGAGACGGGCCACAGCGCCGTACCCAGAGGACAGAGAAAACGGCACCATGCCATGGGCATAATCACGCCGATTCCCAGGAGTGCTCCCAGGATGATGTAGCTCCACATCCGCACATCGTGCCCGTGAACGGAGAAGAGGATGTAATAAGGATCGTACCCGCGAAAAACCAGCTCTCCCGTTGTCCATGTGGCGGCCAGGACTGCTGCAATCACGATCGTCCGAAGGACAACCTGAAACACGCGACGAGTTTTCTCTGGTATCTTCCAGAGGCCGTCGAATGAAGGATAACGGAGCCAGCGCTTTCCCATCTTTCCCGTCCACTCCGAAAGAGCGCCTACCGGGCAGACCCACCCGCAGAAGGCCTTTCGGGCCAGAAGGGTCAGAAGGATCAGAGAAAGAAAAAGCGCGAGGTTCAGTTCTCCTGCCGCGCAGGTGAAGCGCTGACGGGTAAAGAGAGCATAGGCCGTTTCCAGGCCGCCGAAGGGACAGTACTTTTCGACGGAAGTCAGGGAATGACCCAGGGAGAAGCGGATCCCGGTAACCGCCGCTGCGATCACAATTCCGAGCTGAAATAGAACCCGAATCCGCTTCATCGCCAGGACTCCGGAACCGTGATCGAGGCACCCTCCAACTTCTCAGCATGAGAAAAACAATGATCGTTAAACAAAACGGCCTATTGTAATGAATTCTGATATCTCAGTCAACGAATTCTGTGCTGATCTTCCTGCGAATCGTAAGTTTCGGAAGGTGTAGATCCTTAATGGTACGGGCACCACTGCGTCATGCCGCGTTCGGCCGGGATCGAGTCAAATCCGGCACTACCTTCCGTACCCGAAATTCCATTATCTGCAGTCACAAGGAAAAACCAGGCTCCTGTCTCCGTCGGAAGAGAGGGGTCCACGCCCGATGCAAGACGGTTACCGCCTGTAGAAAGGCCCGGATTTGCATTACAGATGGATTTCCCGTTTGAGCCGTTGGAGTCGAAAAGATTGGTAGCTGAATTTCGAGGATTGTTGGCGATGTAGATGTTGTAGTTGAGGGCTCCCACATCTCCGAATTCCAGATCGACCAGAGAACCGTTCTTCATGGCGTACAGAGGCGGATCGGCGGGAGGTGCCGAGACTTCGTCCACAGGGGATTCGGATGATGGAACGATGGGAATCAGGCACCATGTGTTCAGAGTACCCGTATCCGAACCAACACGATCACTGGCGTTCAGGGTCCATGTTCCGGATGCGGCCTGGCCGTCGAAGGCGCTGAGAGGGTTGTTGGGAGTATAGGGGCCTGTATCAATCGTGGGGGTTGACCCCTGGCAAACGTTTTCCACTGAACCGTTTGCGGCTTCGTCGTCCAGGTGCGTGTCGATGTTATCCCCGGAGCAACCATAGGTGGAGGCAGGGACGCCCGGTCGATCGAACACGGTCACCGAAGTGGTTGCAGATGGATTCGTAAGTCTAAAGATGACATCTCCCACCCAGGTGTGGGTCGCTGTGATCGTGATGTCCAGGTCCACAAGGTTCCCCGGAACAGAAAGAGACAATGTGGAGTTTGCTCCAGTCGTGTTATTGTCCGGGATCGCCATATTGGGGGAAGTACAAACCGGTGTACCTCCACCTACAAGGACGGTCCGGAATCGATAGGTGGAGGACGTTCTCGGATTGCAGCTGTTTTCCGCCGTGACCCGCCAGTAATATACGGTCCCCGATGTAAGGGATGAGGGAATCGCAATACTGGTCCCGGTAAGGGTTGTGGAATAGACAATGGAGGAGAAGTCAATCGTATCGGAGATTTCAAGCAGATAGCTGGTTGCCGAGCTGGATGATCCCCAGGACAGAGTTGGATTCAAAGACTGATCCACGGCTCCGTCGGATGGGGATGACAAAGAAAAAGCCCCGGGAGCCGCTTCCACACTGAGAGTGACCGGAAGATCCGCCGAATAGATCCCATCGTTTCCAGTGACGGTTGGTGTGTAGGTCCCGGCGGTGATGCCATCGAGACCGCTGATCGTAATAATCGTTGAACCGGGAGCTGTAACAGGATTGGTCTGGAACGAACAGGTTGCCCCCGCGGGACATCCTGTCAGGCCTAAAGTTACAGGTCCGGTAAAACGGAAATCATCGACATGGACCGTATAGGTCAGGGTCGGGGTCGTGCTCCCGCACACGGCATCACAGCCGTGATCCACCTGGAGAGCTCCGCAGGCGGGGAGAGTAAAACTGCCGATCCGGGTTCTCCAGCTTGTCGTGGCAGTGGACTGGTAATATTCACCGACATACCAGAACGTGCAGTCGTCCGCAGGATCGACTGTAAGGTTCGTGTAATCGCCCCAGCGGCCTGCAGAACCTGTCTGGGATCCATTCCCTGTCATCATCGTGACTTCGGACTGAAGCGTGCCCGGACAATCCGATGCGTACCGTGTGGCATACCGGATCGATGGAGAAACAGTGCTGGAGGTAACACTGTACCCGAGAGCCAGGTTGCCGTCTCTGTCCTGAGCCACGCTTCCCATGAAACGATTGGTGGTATCCGGGGCCTGGGTTCCCTGGTTCTCAAGGCTCCATGAACCTCCTGTTCGGGACAGCTCAAACCATCGGGGAGCCGCCCATTTGCCCGAACTGTTGACATTCACGGTCCAGGTACCCGCAAGGGACTCACGGGTGCCCAGGTTTCGGTAGGCCAGCCTCTGCATGGGCCACCAGGAGGCACTGTCGATGAGAACGGAAGTTCCGGGTTGAGGGAGACAGTTGCTGACAAAGAAACCGCAGACCGTCCAGTTAAAATCAGCAAATCCGTCGGAGGGAGTGATGGATTGGGATAGAGTGAAGGTCGAGCTTGCAGGGGTGCTCCAGTTTACGTCAAATTCATAGATCTCAATCCGATCTGTGGTCGGGTTATTGAAGTAAGGCTCCCCGCCGTCCTTGAGCGTGTAAAAGAGACCGGGAGAATTGGATGGAGGCAATGTGGCCCCATCAATATCCGCAGGCATAAGAAGGTTTGCGTAGCCCTGGAACGCCTGGGCCGAGCGGACGGTACCATTGGTCAGCATCCGTTCACGGTCCAGGGCGTATACGTCATACTGGTTCTGATATCCGCTGTTGGTTCCCATGAAATAGGCGTTGTTATTAGGATCGGGCCAGAGGCCGATCTTGAAGTAGTCCGGAAAGCGAAGGGTCGGAACGGCATATCGGTAATAGGCTCCAGTCGGATCACTGGTCTGGGAGATCGCGATGCAGACGTATTCATTGGTGGTTTCAAACTGACTTAAAAGCCAGCGGTCGGCAAACTGATCGTAAAGAAGGATCGGATCTCCATCGTCGGATCCCTGGCAGGGTGCCCCTGCACCGGAAAACAGGGTGCTGATCAGAGAAGGTCCGTACAGAAGGGTACCCGACTTGTTGTAGATCGCCAGATGCACGTTGATCATCTCAACATAGTGATTGGGGCCGACATACCCTGTCGTGTCCGGAGGGTAATATCCCGCGATGTTCGTCATTCCGTCAAAGGTCAGGTTGGCGGTCGGGGTTAAGAGATAGGGTTTTATCGGTTTTGACTGACTGGCCAGGGAATCGTTGATCTTCGGTGTGGCTGTACCAAAAAGGTTACCACGATCATCGTAAAGGGATCCATGGCGCACCGGGTTGATTTCTTCATCCGATTCTCCTCTGAAACCTGCCGCATCAGTCGCTGTTTCCATCGGCATGTCACGCAGAGGTATGGAGGGTGGAAGGGTGATCACGTCCAGCAGCATGGGGGATGTCTGGAAATCGGGAGCGGGTGAACTCATGGGGTCCGCTTCCATGGGAGGTTTGCTGTCATTTTCTGCCGGTCTCAGGATGGCTGCCTGAACAGCCGTCGCGGCGCCGGGAGTATCCCAGCCTTCCCACCGAGATGCGATATCATCGTTGGAGGATGGTTCCTTTTTCCCTTCGGGGCCGGCATGCAAAGCCGCTTCGCGACGGGTCCTTTCACTGTGACCTGCCGGATAAACCTTGATCCAGGGATCATAGGCAACTCCATCCAGAGTCACTCGCATATAAAGAGTGTGATGGTTCCGGAACACTTCGCTGAGGGAACCATCTGAAACAGGGCTTGTTGTATCTATTGAAAGGGAAAATTGACCGTCTTTAACTTCCACCTGCTCCTGCAGGGCTTCAAAGAGGACCGTGCCGGAAGATGGATCATGGAAAGACAGTTCTACGGGAAAAATCCCATTCAGGGGATGTCCTTCAGAATTCACTGCGTGGCCGGAATACCGAAACGGGAAAACGCTCTCCCCGGGATTCTCGCTTCCATGAAGTGGAAAAGAGAAAGTAAGAAAAATACTCGAGATGATGCCTGCAAAGACCGCACACCTGCTGAAAGCAAAGAAAGTACCCATACAATCTCCTTGTGAAAGAATCTCATTCTCACATCAGGTTTACAACAACGATTTTCGAAAATAATTCCCATTTACACGGGATTATTCGGATTTATAATCTGGATTTCAGGGAGTCCCTGGATCGATCTAGAGGTTTTCTAGAGTTTTGCTGAGTACGTACCACACCTTTTCATTCAGATACCGGATTCGATTTTCATCGATTTCCAGGGAATCTACCTGAAACCATGGGGGAGACAGGTACAGAGCCCGGCTCATCTCGATCTGGACAAAGGGGATGGGACCTCCCCCCACCCGCTGTGTGATGTACCCTCCGGAGAAAGGGACATTCATGCTCGCGATGGATGGAACGTCCAGTTCCACGTCCTCATGTTGAAAGGCGCGGGAAAACTCATCCGCCATAAAACGAAGCATATCCGGGGGGCAGGTAAGGCGTTTAAAGGGCGGTGCCTCGTGCCCATCGGCCCCTCCCAGGTTTCCCAGGCAGATCAGGGGCCGGGGTTCCCCGGCATTTGCCTCGATGGGGGGGGCGACGGCCGCCATACTGTGACAATCCACACCCAGCTTGATGTCAGAGCGGGACATGGCTTTGTCGAGCCGGGCGTGGTAGGGAAAATAGTACCGCTCCAAAAGTATCTTTTTCAGAGCCTCGTCGGGAAGGGAGTCAGGCTGATAGACCTCAATGTTGTAACAGGTATGCGATTTAATTACGCCATCCGGATTGGCGGGAGCGATATCATCCGGTCTGCGGTTCAGATCCACTACGGCACGAAAATACTCCATCACCAGGTGCACTTCTACCCTGTCCGAAAAATCATAGATCCTTGAGGTGAAGGGATCTCCATCATGAAAAGCGTCTTTTGTTTTCAGCGCCCAGATATTTTTTATCTCTTCTGCAACCCTCCAGCCGCCATGGGGTACGGATACGAGAAGAGGAGCGTTCATGTCAGCAGCTTTCCCGGGGGCTTTCTGTTTCAAAGCAGGGAATGACCATGGCAATCTCTCCGGATTTAAACGATGTCAGCTTGTCCGTTGAAGCCCTTCCGAGAAAACCCCCGAGCTTTCCATCATAGATGTAGGGATTGATGTTATAGATACAGCGAACGGTCTTTACCTGATCGTCCTCAAAGTATTCCAGGTCGATCTCGGGGAGCTCAATCTTCTCCTGCACAATCCAGTCACCCCTCAGGGATTCATCCACGATGTCAGACCAGGGACCGGGTTTCACATCTTCTCCGATATACACGGCTGCGGAAGAATAGGCGTTGGCATGTTTTACCACCAGATGGTTCCGCTCTTTTATCAAGTAGGAACGGGCATCACATTCCGATCCGTCTTTCAGGATAATCCTGTCCTTGATTTTTTTCGTCCAGGGGATGATGGCACGGACAATCTCCAGATCCTCCTGCAGATGATCCGGAAATACGTCAGAATATTCCTCATCCTTGAAAAGGACCATGATATTTTTCGAATCGACACGTTTTGTACAGAATGGATTCACCACTGCAACGCTGGCGTGATCCCAGTCTACAGCCATCTGCCATGATTTATCCGCAAACTTTGGCAGCTCATCGGAGGTGAAACGCCGATAGATTAGATCAATTCTCTCACCCTCCGGCGAGAATGCCATTCCGGCCCGAATCTGGATTTTATTGGGGTCGATGACGTCGCATCGATGGCCCTTGTTTCGGATGTAATCCATCAGAATGTTGTACTCTCCCCGAATTCGATCGATTTCCGACTGCCATTGGGCCAGGTAAATCGTCAGGCTTTCTTTGGCCGGCAGATGAAAATATTCCGCCTGTACTGAATAGTAGGCCATCAGGGTGTTATATACGATCTCCATTCGTTCAACAGCATGGAAGTTGTCTGCGGTTAAGGACTTCAGGTACTCCTGCTCGAGAAAATAACTCTCCTCGTTTCCCCCGGGGATTTCCGTGTTGGATTCCACCATCCTGAATCCTTCTTTCGTGAGAAAGATGTCAATTCTTGCGGCGGCAAGATTTCTAGGATAGATATGTAGTGAATTCAGGAAATGCTCGAGATCGTGCGGATATTCAAGAACTTCTTGAATATTTTTACTTGTGGGGAATTTCTGAAAAACGAATTCAAGCAAATGTGCATACGCACGGGTGACGCGGTCCATTGAATTCCAGAAGACACGGTCAAATGAAAACGGAGTCAGACACAGCTTCGCTGTCCGTCGACCATGCGGATCCAGGACTTTGTTTACACGATTGGAATAAGTGCGGTAACTCTCATACATGGGATCTCCTTCCAGGGCTGATCTTTTCGATCACTTAGCATTATACACACTCATGCGAGAGCGACTTCAGTGCCCGGGGGTTAGAGTTAACCTTTCTTATCCGTCTTGATCACGCAGGGTGCCCGTTTTCAAAGGTGGAAAACGGGTTGCTTCATAGTGTCGTGATCCATACATGCATCATCGGATAGACACTCGGAAATTACCCCAGTTCGAAGGTGGTAATCCCGAAAATTTCATGCATAGGAAGCTCCGGCCTGAAGCCGTAATACATACGGGCACAGCCAAAGACTTCCTTCATTCCATGGTTTCTGGCAAGGACGAGAGCCTCCGGGTTGATCTCGGGAACATCCAGGAAGATGGGTTCGCCCGGGACTCTGGAAGAAAGAGTCTGAAAAAGTTTTTCCGCGATTACCGGGTTGTCCGCAAAGAGGGGACCGATTTTATATCCCAACCGGCAGGGGCGAAGAACAGCGTACCCGAAGAGAAAATCACCATCTAGAATCCCGACGGCGTGTCCGCCTTCGGGCCGGATCCAACGTTCAAGGAATTCTTTTCGTTTGGCCGGGAAATGGTTCTGGTCATACTGTTCAACCACGGGGAAAGAGACGTCAGTCAGGTCAATGATATCGGCAGAGCATGAGTGGGCATACCCCGATCCTTCAAAACGGAGACCTCGGTAGTGAAAGGTGAACCCTCCCTTTGCGTAGTAGGACTGCATCGTGAAGACACCATCCATCCCGATGATTTTGGGTTCCTTAAGACGGGAAAGGAGGTGATTCCTCCGCCAGTTCCAGAGGAGGTTTCCATATCCCTTTCCGCGGAAATCTGGTCGCATAATGAAGAATCCCATGAATCCAAACGTTCCCCCGTAGCTTATGATGGACCCTCCCCCAACCATCTCACCGTTGAATTCAGCAGTAACAAAACCATCCGGATCGACATCCCAGAAAATCTCCGCATCGTGGAGACCAGGGTTCCATCCCTCTTTTGCCGCCCATTCCACTAGAATATCGAATTCTGATCGCTGCATGGGGCGGATTGTGAGATCACTCATCGAAGGTATCGTGTTTCGTTCGGCATGGACGAACCTCTCCTGGAAATGTGCTGATGTTTATTATAAATTGACTTGTCCCTTGCGGAAAATGGGTTCTTCCCCCTTGACATTTGAGTTGCACTGTAATACTATATAGTCATGAAGTTTTTCAAGAGCATCTTTACCTCCGAAACGCCCCCCGCCGTCCTGCCCGGAAGGAACGAACCCTGCTGGTGCGGGAGCGGAAAGAAATACAAGCAATGTCATTACGAGCAGGACCAGCGGAGAGAGGCAATCGAACGCGCCCGCCGCTGTCGTGGCTTTACATGAGGGGTGTGATTTATCCCATCGGAGATGGGAAAACATCCAGATTATCAGTAAGAATCTTGAAGTAATCGTATTCAGTGAAAATCCAGCGTCTGAGTTTTCAGAAGACATGAACCGATTGACTGGACCTCCTCGAAGAGCCTGAAACTTTTCTTTATGGTATGATACGCGCCGCAATTGTAGGAGCCGGATCGCCGAAGTCGTCCCTGATGCCTTCCAGAGCAGTTGACTCTGCCTTGTCCCTATCACTCTCTACAACCAAAGGTGCGCAACCCTGCGTTCCTGTGCCAGCTGCAATTGTATGTCCCGGAGGTCACGCTTGAGTACTATGAAACAGATACGGAATATCGCAATTATTGCCCACGTCGATCATGGGAAAACGACGCTCGTCGACGCCATGCTGAGGCAAACGGGTGTATTTAAAGCGCACCAGCTTCTCACGGATCGTGTTATGGATTCGAATGACCTGGAGCGGGAAAAGGGAATTACCATCTTTTCAAAGAATGCATCCGTGATCTATGAAGGGTATAAGATCAATATCGTAGATACACCGGGCCATGCGGATTTTGGGGGAGAAGTCCAGCGGATCATGAAAATGGTGGATTCGGTGCTCCTGCTGGTGGATGCCTTTGAGGGCCCCATGCCCCAGACAAAATATGTTTTGAAAAAGTCATTGGAACTCGGGTTGAAACCTATCGTGGTCATCAATAAGATCGATCGGCCCAATTGCAGGCCGTACGATGTCCTGAACATGGTCTTTGATCTCTTTGTGGAATTGAATGCCTCAGAGGAGCAACTTGATTTTCCCACGATCTATACCTCGGCGAAGGCCGGCACGGCCACACTGGATCTGGATGTGGCAACCCATGATCTCAAGCCTCTCTTTGATGCGATTATCAAGTATGGAGAGGAGCCTTCAGGCGATCCCCTGAAGCCCTTTCAGATGCTGGTTTCCGCGATTGAGTACGATTCTTACCTGGGACGTCTGGGAACGGGGAAAATTCATCACGGTACCGTACAGCAGGGGATGACCATGGTTCGAATTGCCAGAAACGGTAGACAGAACCAGTTCAAGGTGACCCAGATTTTTTCCTTTGAAGGCTTGAAACGAAATGAGCTCAGGGAGGCACGGGCTGGTGATATCGTTTCCATTGCAGGTCAGGGGGATATCGATGTGGGTGAGACCATCACGGATCCTGAGTTTCCGGAGGCTCTCCCCGGAATCACCATCGATGAGCCGACAATTGCGATGACCTTTTCAGCCAATAATTCACCCTTCATGGGACAGGAAGGGAAATGGGTGACCTCCAACTACCTCTGGGAACGGTTGGAACGGGAGCGGCAGTCCAATGTGAGCCTTGTCATCACAAGGGGAGTAACATCCGATTCCTTCATCGTCAAGGGCAGGGGAGAGCTCCAGCTTGCGATCCTCATAGAAAACATGCGGCGGGAAGGGTATGAGTTCCAGGTGTCCAAGCCGAAAGTCATCTTTAAAGAAATCAGCGGGAAAAAGATGGAACCCATCGAACGGGCCATTGTTGACGTCGCCGACGAGTATATCGGGCCCGTGATCGAAAAGATGGGCATCCGGAAGGGAAAATTGATCAAGATGGATCAGGGGATTGCGGGTTATACCCGGTTGGAGTTTTCTGTTCCTTCCCGGGGACTGCTTGGATACCGGAGTGAGTTTTTAACGGACACCCGGGGAACGGGAATTCTGAACCAGTATTTTGAAGGCTATGACGACTACAAGGGAGATCTCCCGACGCGGAGCAGGGGTGTGCTGATCCAGATGGAACAGGGCGTCTCGGTCGCTTACGGCCTGGATAACCTCCAAGATCGCGGTGTCTTCTTTATCGGTCCCGGCGTCCAGGTGTACGAGGGAATGATCGTGGGTGAGAATAATAAGGATCAGGATCTTCCTCTCAATGTATGCAGAACCAAAAAGTTGACCAATATGCGCGCTTCAGGCTCGGACGATGCCGTCAAGCTTACTCCTCCGCGGCAGTTCAGCATCGAGCAGGCTCTGGAGTACATCGCGGATGACGAGCTGATTGAAATCACCCCCAAAAATATCAGGTTGAGGAAAATGATTCTGAATGCCAATGACCGGAAACGGGCGATGAAGGCTTCCTGATAGATCGTTGTTGCTGTTTGTAAATCCATATTATCGAATACAATAGGGAGATCATGATAGGCTACTTTCTATCGGCTTTCCCTTTTTTCGCATTGTCCCTCTTTTTCCTCATAACCTGGATTTCTCCCCTTTCCTTCGGGGAACAGGCGGTGAAATACGCCCTCTTTCTCATGCTTCTGGAATTTATCGTAGTCCACTCCGCCGGGTTCATGGGGTTCGTTGTTCTTTCCAGGACAACAAAGGTCCAGAAGATCATCCGTTTTCTGGGACTTGTTCTTTTTTACTCTCTCTTTGCCGGTGCCTTTTCCCTTGCGTATGGAGATTGGTGGCCCCTGATCGCCTTCTGGTGCCTCTCCTTTAACCGAATCATGGTGGTCTTTACGGGTCCTTTAAGCGAGGAAGCAAAATCAAGAATGCAGATGGACTGGGTTCTGGGTGTCTTTCTTTACGTGGTTTTGGCCATTGTGACAACGTTACTTCCCATTCCCGCGCTGGGTGTTTCCGAGAGGGTTGTCGCAGCCCAGGGCTTTGAAATGTCAGGGGAATGGGTGGAGCATCCTCAGAGGGTTCTGGCTTTTGGATTTCTCTATTTTGGTCTCTTTGGGGCCGTGGAGCTCTTGCTTTCCCGACGCGCCGCGAAACCCGCGTCAGAGTAAGTAAATACAAGGATAATCCTGGTGTTTTCATCGATGTATTTGTGGTATATTTTGTTATGGCGAATTCATCCACTCCACAACTCATAAAAACCGATCTCACCGTTCCCGTCATTCTGGCCGGAATGAAATTTACGCTGCACCTGGCCGTCCTTCTTTGGGCCGGGTACGGACTCTTTCGGGACGAGCTCTATTATATTGTATCCACAGGACACCTGGACTTCGGGTATGTCGATCATCCCCCCCTTTCGATCCTTCTTCTGGCGGGGGTGGTGAAGCTTTTTGGAAACTCAATGATCGCAGTGCGCCTGCCCGCCGTTATTCTGGGAGCGATGACTGTGTTTTTTGTCTCCCTGACGGCCCGGGATATGGGCGGCCGCCGCTTTGCTCAGCTTGTGGCGGGGCTCTGCGCCTTCGTTTCCCTCTTTTATATTGCCGTCAGTTCGGTTTACTCGATGAATGCGATCGATCTCTTCCTCTGTTCCCTGATTGCATGGTGGACCGTCCGGTTGGTCCAGGATCCTACCCCTACCCGCTGGATGACCCTCGGGTTCCTGTTTGGTCTCGGTCTCCAGAACAAGATTGGGATGTTATGGGTTGGGGCCGGGCTCTTTGCAGGCTTCCTTCTTACTTCTCACCGAAAGCTCCTTAAATCCCCCTGGCCCTGGTTTGCCGGAATTCTGGCTTTTCTTCTGTTCACCCCCTATGTTCTCTGGAATCTTTCCCACGACATGGCTCACCTGGAATTTATCAGGGAGGCTACAACAGGAAAATATTCTGGATTGACGCGCCTTGATTTTCTTCTGGGGCAGAGTCCCACGCAGAATCCATCGACTCTTCCGTTCTGGATTGGCGGTCTAATCTGGCTCTTCCTGGCCCGGCGAGCACGAGCGTATCGATACATGGGAATTGTCTGGGTGACAGGAGCCCTTGTTCTCCTGGCCAAGGGTCACATGAAGCCAGAGTACCTGGCGGCTCTATACACCTTCATATTCCCCGCCGGGGGACTTGCGATGGAGGGAATCTTTACGGAGAAATGGAAAAAATGGAGATTTGTCCCCGTTATTGTTGTTCTTTCCGGCATGATTCTCTCCCCCATTACTCTTCCTGTCCTTCCGGTCAATACCTATATTGCCTGGGCCGATCGAATGGGGATTCAGCCCCATACGACCGAGACAAACGAACTGGCCGAGCTTCCCCAGTTCTATGCAGACCGCTTCGGCTGGGAACAAAAGGCGACCGATGTGGCCCGGGTGTATGAGCGATTGACCGAAGAAGAACGGCAGGCATGTGTGATCTATGGGACGAACTACGGCAGGGCCAGTGCCGTGAACTATTTTGGACATGAATATGAATTACCGCCGGCCATCTCCGGCCACAACTCCTACTGGATCTGGGGACCCGGAAAAAAGAATGCACGTGTTGTCATTGCCATGGGAGGGAACGAGGAAGGATATCGGGAATTATTCGGATCAGTGGAGCTGGCAGCTGTGTCCCGCTGCACCTATTGCATGCCCTACGAGAACAACATGCCTATTTATGTCCTGAAAGATCCGAAGATGTCCCTTCAGGAGATCTGGCCGCAGGCAAAACACTACCAGTAGCTAGAGAGCCTTGAGGTAGATGATCTTGTCATCTCCCGTATTGTAAAAGTCCTTCAACCTCGCGGCTTCCGTGTACCCGAGGCGGAGGTAAAACCCCTGGGTGGCCGCATAGAGGGGAAGACCGGAGGTCTCAATCACGGCAAGACGGCCGTTTCGGCGTTTAATATCTTCCTCAGCATGGCGCACCAGGAGCTTGCCGACTCCCCGTCCCTGCAGGGAAGGGTCGACCGCGATCCAGTAGATATCCCAGGTTCCTACCGTGCAGGCTGTGGCTCCATAGCAGATCCAGCCCACGGGTCTGCCGTCCATCTCGGCTGTGAAAGAGATGTACCCCATTTCGGGGTTGTGGACGGCTTCATCCACGACTTCTCCCGCAGTGGCAACTTCCTCGGGTCGGAAAAAGGCGGTGTCCCGTACCAGACCGACAATGGCTTCCCGGTCCTGGTTCAGGGTTGGACGAATCGATACCGTGCCGGGCTCAACCTGGGAGGATGTAGGGGTGAATTTCAGTTCCGGCTCTTCGTGAAACCCTTCCATTCGGATACGCATATTGTCCAGGAGAATCTGAACAAATCGTGCATAGGGTTGGCCGGCCGCCGCAAGGGCGGCTGAAAAGCCGGCATCGGGAGAAATGTCGGGATTGGCGTTAACCTCCAGAATATGAAGTTCACCATTTTTTCCCATGCGGAAATCGACACGTGCATAATCCCGGCAGTGGGTCACCCGAAAGGCCGCCATGGCCAGGGCACGAATCCTGTTGGCGGTCTCCTCCTCGAGGGGAGCTGGGATCACCCTGGGCGTGTTGTTGTACTCAAAGGAATCGGACTTCCACTTTGCGGCATAATCGACAATTCTCGGCTTGTCCCTGGGAAAGGCCGAAAAGTCGATCTCCGCCAGAGGGAGGACTTCAATGTGGCCGTCCGTCTGTAAGACGGAGACGTTGAGTTCTCTCGATCCCACCAGGGCTTCCACAATTACCGGATGACCGAATCGATTGTGCAGGTTTCGTACGGTTTCCCACAGTGCATCGGAGGAACCGTTAAATATGGAAGACGTGCCATCAAGACCTTCGCTGGCATCGACGCAATCGGGTTTAACGATCAGCTTTCCCCGGGGCAGGTTGACACTTACGGGCAGGGACGTTCCAGGAGGAATCGTAATTCCCCGTGGAACGGGAAGCCCGGCGGCGAAGAGGACCGCCTTGGTCCATGTTTTGTTAAGCGTGAGATCAAGGGTAAGACTTGAATTACCGCTGCAGCCCTTGCCGAAGGCTTCACAGATGTCGGGAACCCGGGCCGCCAGGGCTGCACTGCCCTTGAGTGACTCAACCAGGTTGATCACCCTGGGTTCGGGGGCCTGGGCCATGAGGTTTGTCAGCTCGGTAAGGTCCTGGACCGCCAGAATTCGAAAGGGGATACCGAGAAGGTTGAGCGCCTCCTCAACGGCATGGACCTGGTCCATGACTCCCGATTCACTTTCCACACATCCGCCCACGCTCTCTCCGGGAGTGTTGTGCAGGATGAGAATCCGGGGGGCCGCCGGGGTACTCACAGCGTAGCTCCGGAAGACGGAGTCTGATCCGTGAGTCCTGCAAGGCGGGGTTCGGTGAGACGACCGGGTGCACAACGCTCTGAGGCACTTTCGATGATGCGTCGGATCAGTTCGGGATAGGAGACTCCCTCCCATCCTGCAATCATGGGCAGATCAGAGTGTCCGGGCATGAGGCCGGCCAGGGGATTCACCTCAATAAAGCTGGGTTTTCCCAGCCTGTCGAGCCTGAGATCCACACGGCCGGCATCTCTGCACTCGAGGACCCGGTAAGCTGCCAGGGCCAGAGCCTGAAGGTCATCCTTAAGGGGACCGTCCTCGAGACGGGTATATCGGACCAGTTCGTCGCAATTTTCCTTGGTTTCGTAGGAATAGATTCCCCGGTTTTCAGGATTAAGAATCGTCACTTCCATCGTACCCAGGGCAAGGGCACGGTTTCCGGTCCCCAGCACGGCCGTGGTGAACTCCCTGCCGGGCAGAAATTCCTCCACGAGAATGGGGGCCAGGGAACGATCCAGGAGTTCAAGGCAGAGAGCCCTGTAATCCTCTGGAGTATCCACTCGCGAACGTGAATCAATCCCCTTTCCGGTCCCTTCTTCATTGGGCTTCACGAAAAGGGGATAGAGGAGGTTGTGATCTTCCAACTCGTTCCAGGAACTGCCGACAATGTGCCGGGGTGTGTTCAGGCCTGCGGCAGCCACCACTCTCTTGGCGAATGCTTTATCCAGGGTGAGGGCACAGATTAGAGGATCGGCAAAGGTGTAGGGGATACCGTAGGCTTCCAGGATCGCAGGTACCTGGGCTTCCCGGCATCGGCCGCCAATTCCTTCGGCAATGTTAAAGACCAGGTCCCAGGTACGTCCCTCGGCAAGGGCACGAACGAGGTTACGAACATGGCCGATCCGCTCTACCTCGTACCCGAGGTCAAGAAGGGTTCCATGAAGAGCTTCGAGCGTGCGATCGGAATCGAATTCAGCCACGGCTTCCTCTGTGAAGCCCATGGCGAGGTAGTCCGAGCGCAGGTCATAGGTGATGCCGATCTGATGGATCATGAGGTGATCTCCCGGGCGCTGAGCCCCTGTGTAATGCCGGTGAAGAGTCGGGTGATTCCGCGACGTAGATTGCGAAGCGTATACCCGCCTTCCTGGACAATCAGGATGGGAAGGTACATGGAAGCAAGACGTTTTCCGATGGTTGCCATCACATCGGGGCCAAGAAGGAAGGATCCCGTCGGATCTCCCCGCAAAATGTCAAACCCGAGGCAGAGAACCAGAAAGGATGGCTTGAAGTCCTGAATCATGCCGAGAGCACGGGAAAAAGCTTCCATATACCTGGTTTCGTCGGCGTCTTCAGGAAGGGGAAAGTTCCGATTAAAGCCGCGGCCGTCCCCCTCTCCGATTTCATCGGCAAAGCCGCTGAAGTAGGGGTAGGCATAGTTTGGGTGGCCGTGAATCGACAGCGTGAGCACGTCCCTGCGTGTGTAGAAAATGTCCTGCTGGCCATTCCCGTGATGAAAATCGATATCGAGGATGGCGACACGGCCCTCCTTCGAAAGACGGTTTGCGGCAAGAGCTGCGTTGCTGAAATAGCAGAAGCCTCCAAAAAGCCTTCGTTCCGCATGGTGTCCGGGCGGGCGGCAGAGAGCATAGACAATCCGGCGACCTGACAGGAGTTCTTCAGCGGCGGTCATGGCGACGTCCACGGCGGATCTTGCGGCGTTATAGGCCTTGACATCCAGGGGCGTGAAGGTGTCAAAACAGTAATACCCGGCGCGAAGGGCCAGCTCCTTCGGGCGGCGCTCGGGTCGCCGCACGGGAAAGACATACGGGTAGACGGGAGGACCGTCCTTGATCGTAGCGCAGGCCGCCTTGAGATATGAGACAAAGTTCGTGTCGTGGACGGTTCGGAGGACATCTCCTCCAAAGTGGCGAACCGGCACGGTGTCTGCAATCTTCATGCGTGAAACCGCGTCCACCAGGGTGTCCACTCGAGCGGGGCGTTCCACGTACCCCCTCTCGTGGAGGTGGTGGATTCGATGGTTGTCCGAGTAGACCATTGCAATCGATTTCTGCAGGCTCACCGGGAGCAGAACAGGAGCTTCGTGATTGGGCGTCAGGTACCGGGCATCCCGGAAGCGTACGGGATCGTCGATGAAGGATTCGACAACGCGTTCGATGTAGTCCTGTCCGACGAGATCATAGTACTTTCGGCGTAGAATTAATCGGACTGCGGCTCTCGCTTCCGAACGTTTTAAAGAGTTTTTTCGCCCCAGACCATCAAAGAGAAGCATGGGCGCGACAGGATCGTCTCCCACCGGGGTTTCATAATCGGTTCCGATGATGGGAAAGACGCCGTAGTGCTCATAAAATTTAAGTCGCTTCCGATTTTCCTTCAGCAGGGCCGGGTCCTGGATGACCTGAGGATCGTCCGGAAGGACTTCCATGAACAGGCCCCGGGATTTCAATTCCATGAGATACCTTCGCGTGGCTTCATAGAGCGCGCCTCCGACCCCGCCACCTCGTGTTCCCCGGCGCACCGCGATGAAATCCAGGAGGGAACTGTTGATTTCGGGAAAATGGAGAAAGAGGGAAAAACCCGAAACTGCACCGCCCCTGGACTCGGAGATCAGAAGGATCGATCGATATCCGAACTCGAAGGGGTTGCGGAGCATGTCAGGAATCCTGTCCGCGTAGTCCGCCACAGAAGGAAAGTGGGAGCGAAAGATGGTCTGAACCTGTTCCAACACCTGGCGGTTGGCATGCAGGACGTCGTCGTGAATCTGACGAATCGTGAACATGGGAACGGTGTCCCCTTATCCTGCGACTACTTCAGGCCGACGACGCGGGAGGTGCGGTGCTTGTTCGAGGATCGGCGGCGCATTCGTGCCGTCTTTTCCGGAACCAGTGAAGGGATTCTTCCCGTGGATAGATCCCAGACCGAAGGTACGGAAGGTGCGGAAATATCCTCCACCCTGGGCTCGATTCCCGGTTCGGGATAGGCGATCAGCATGCCTTCAAAGTTCCGAAGGACCGTGTGGGTCGGGCTCATGGAGACGATATAGTTCGGGTTGACGGGAATCTTGCCGCCTCCACCGGGAGCATCCACCACGAATGTGGGAATGGCCAGCCCGCTGATCCGCCCTCGCAAGTATTCCATGATCTCGATCCCCCTGGAAAGGGGAGTTCGAAAGTGTTCGGCACCGTGAACCAGGTCGCACTGGAAGATGTAATAAGGGCGTACCCGACCCCGGACCAGGGTCCGCATAAGGACCTCCATCACACGCGGATCGTCGTTGATCCCCTTGAGAAGAACTGTCTGGTTTCCCAGGGGAATACCGGCATCGACGAGGCGAGCGCAGGCTTCCGCAGAAGCCTGAGACCACTCCTGCGGATGGTTGAAATGTGTGTTCACCCATACAGGGTGGTATTTTTTCAACATCCTGCAAAGTCCCGGTGTGATTCGCATCGGAAGGGTGACCGGTGTGCGGGTCCCGATTCGGATTAAATCTATGGAGGGAACGGCCCGGATGGCCTGCAGTACACGCTCCAGCGTCGGAGTGGGCAGTGTGAAAGGATCGCCTCCCGAGAGGACCACATCGTGGATTTCCGGGTGGGATTTTAAATAGGATACCCACAGGTCAAGATGGATCAGCGTGTTCTGTCCTTCCCTGCGTCCCGCCACACGCTTTCGCGTGCAGTGCCGGCAATAAACAGCGCAGGTGGAAGTCGTAATGATCAGGGCCCGGTCGGGGTAACGGTGAACCAGTCCCGGAACGGGCATGTCATGATCCTCCTCCAGCGGGTCACTGTGCAGGAAGGCAGGATCAACCAGTTCGTCTCCCGAAGGCACGCTCATCCGGAAAACCGGGTCCCGTGGATTCAGTTCCCGGATCAGAGAGGCGTAGTAGGGTGTGATCGCCATGGCAAAGGTCCTGGACGCGGAGTCGATCTCATTCGCTCCCGGGAGGTCGGGGTAGTATCGAAGAAGCTCCTCGACCGTACGGATGCGGTTCCGCATTTGCCATCGCCAGTCATGCCATGGTGAAAAGGGATAGGTTGAACTGGGAGGTTGAGACTCCTTCGGGCCGTCGTCGGTCGACACAGCCTCTAAGGAGATAAGTGGAGGTTCGTCGTCTTTCGAGCTGGTTTCTTTTAGCATTTGGCAAATTCTCCTCCCAGTTTTTTCGTTTGTCAATAGGCACGATAGGGTGAATTCTTATTGTGGAAATCCTGCACAGGATCATGGCAGGCGAGCTGAAGGTTGAAATTTTATAAATATAAATATATGAGTTATTTGAGAATATTATAGTTTCGGGTTGCTCTGTTGTGGAAGTTGACCACCCCCAAGATCTTGGGGGTGAAACCTGTCTTCCATTTGCTATTCCGGATCAAAAAGAGACCGAAATTCAAGTTTCAGGGCCAGGTGGGATGAAAATAGGGGGATTTGCCAGTCAGGAAAAGGAATTTCCGGGCTCAGCGGTGGATCGAAAAGCTGTGAAACTCTCCCGTAGCCTTGCACCATTCCAGATCGATGTCCGTCACCTTCGCGTGAGGCTGGTCGTACCGGCAGCGATGGATCACTGCCAGGATGTCTTCCTTCCGTCCTTCAAAGAGAGCCTCCACGGTTCCGTCGGGAAGGTTCCGCACCCATCCGGTCAGGTGGGCGGAAACGGCATAAGCCTCCGTATGAGCCCGAAAGAAGACGCCCTGAACCCGGCCGTGAAAGACGCAGCATGCCCTGACCCTGGTTTCAGGTTCGGACAAATCGTCGTCCCTCCAGGGCCCAGTTGCCGTCCAGCACGATCTGGATGGCCTCGGCATAGGCCTTATGTTCCTGTTCCAGGATTCGGGCTGCCAGAGTGTCCACATCATCCGTGTCATACACCGGTACGACTTTCTGGAGAATAATGGGTCCCGTGTCGGTTCCTTCATCCACGAAGTGCACGGTGCATCCGGCGATTTTCACGCCATAGGCGTGCGCCTGTTCCTGGGCATGAATGCCCGGAAAGGAGGGGAGAAGGGCCGGGTGGATGTTGACGATGCGGTGGTGATATTTCGCGACAAAATCCGGGGAAAGGATCCGCATGTAGCCTGCGAGGACGATAAGATCGGGATTGACCTGATCGATTACTGCAGCGACCTGTTCCTCGTGTTCCCCGCGCTTCATTCCCGTGTGGGGAAGAACATGGACGGTATATCCGAAAGATTTCGCACTCTCGATTCCGGGTGCATCCGGTACGTTGGAAAGGACACCGACGATGTCGGCTTTCAGATCACCCTTCTGGATTGCATCATGAATAGCCAGAAAGTTACTGCCTCTTCCTGAAAGGAGGACGAAAAGAGTCCCCTGCTTATCCACGAAGGTTGTAGACGACATGACGGGATCCCTCGTGGATTGATCCGATAATGTTGAATGGGTGGCCATGGTCCTTGAGATAAGAACTGAAGTCGGACAGGTGGTCAGGCCCTACGATGGCAACCATTCCAATTCCCATATTGAATACCTGAAACATCTCTTCGGTGGCTACCTTGCCTTCCCGCTGAAAGAGATGGAAAATCTCGGGGATCTCCCATGATCCCACCTGGATGACACAGTCGCATCCTTTGGGAAGAATACGGGGAATATTATCAGTCAGACCGCCTCCGGTAATATGAGCGAGTCCCTTGACCCATCCCATTCTCACCGGATCCCGAAGGATCGACAAGTAGGAACGGTGGGATCGAAGAAGCTCTTCCGCCACGGTTGTACCAATGCCGGGCAGTCTGGAATCGACTTTCAATTTCATTTTCTCGAAGACAATCCTGCGGGCCAGAGAGTATCCGTTGGTGTGCAGTCCATTGCTGGGGAGGCCTACGGCCACGTCACCGGACGCAATCCCGGGACGGGGCAGGAGCTCGGAACGTTCTGCCGCGGCGACAATAAATCCTGCCAGATCAAAGACACCCTCGGTATAGAAGCCTGGCATTTCCGCAGTCTCCCCTCCGATGAGAGCCATGCCGTTTTCACGGCAGGCCGCTGCCAGGCCCTCCACCACTTCCACCATCCTGTCGGGGTCGAGACGGCCGGCGGCGTAGTAATCCAGGAAAAAGAGGGGTGTGAGGGCTCCCTGAACCAGGACATCGTTGACACAGTGGTTGACGAGGTCAACCCCGATCCCGGCGCATCGTCCTGCATCGATGGCAATACGGATCTTCGTGCCGACACCATCCGATGATGCGACAAAAACCGGTTCTTTAAACCGGTCGGATGGTATGGCAAAGCAGGATCCAAAGGCTCCCAGTTCCGTGAGAACCTGGTCATTGGCGGTACTCTTCAGGAGATCCTTGACCCGGCGAAGCGCCCGGTCCTGGGCGCTGATGTCGACACCGGCTTTCTTGTAGGCGTCCATATCAGGCTTTAATCTCCTTATCTTTCATCTCGTGCTCAAAGAGCGTGGCCTGTTTTTCTCCCTCAAATCCCACCGGATAGGCTCCGTCCCAGCAGGCCGTGCAATAGGTATTTTCCCCGCCAATGGCCTCCAGCATGCCATCCAGGGAGAGGTAACCCAGGGAGTCCGCCTCAATGAAATGGCAAATTTCCTCGACGGTCGCTGCATGGGCGATCAGTTCCTCCGACTTGGGAGTGTCGATTCCATAGAAACAGGAGAAGCGGATGGGTGGGCAGGAAATCCTCACGTGGACTTCCCGGGCCCCTGCGTCACGAATCATGTTGACGATCTGATTCATGGTCGTTCCGCGCACGATGGAGTCATCGATCAGAACCACACGCTTTCCCCGGAGGAGATGCTCCACCGGGGCAAGCTTCCGGTAGACGCCGACCCTCCGGGTCTTCTGGTCGGGTTCGATGAAGGTGCGACCGATATGGTGGGCCCGGATCAGACCAAACTCAAGGGGGATATTGGCACGTTCCGCGTACCCAAGAGCAGCGAAGACGCCGGAATCGGGAACGGGAACGACAATGTCCGCCTCGGCGGGTTGCTCTTCCGCAAGGCGATGGCCGAACTTTCTCCGGGTTGCCGCAACGGGATGCCCGGAATAGACACTGTCCGGACGGGAAAAATAGACGTGCTCGAAGATGCAGAATGTGACCCTCTGGCCGGTTTTCCACGGAATGATATGGAGGTTTTCACCTTCGGCAATGATCACTTCCCCCGGTTCGACTTCGCGAATCGTCTCCGCTCCGATCAGTCGAAAGGATGCGACTTCAGAGGCAAAACAGTACGCGCCGTCCTTCTTTCCCAGAAAGAGGGGACGGAATCCATTGGGGTCCCGCACACCCATGACACGTCCGGGAAGGAGGATCGTCAGGGTGTAGGCGCCTTCGACCCGGGAGAGAGCATCCAGAATGGCGTCTTCTATCTTTTTCTTTTTCGAGCGGGCAATGAGGTGCATGATGACTTCAGTATCCGAGTTTCCCGCGAAGATGGCGCCGCCGCCTACCAGCTGCTGGCGTAGCTGTTTTGCATTGACCAGGTTTCCGTTGTGCGCAATGGCGATCCGGCCCTTGGATGTCTGGGCCTTGATGGGCTGGGCATTGATGAGGGAACTGGAACCGGCGGTGGAGTAACGGACGTGACCAATGGCGGTATCCCCCGAAAATTCCATGATAGCCTTGGGCTTGAAGATGTCTGCCACGAGACCCATCCCGACCTTGACGTTGATCAGGCCGTCCTGGAATACGGCGAGCCCCGTACTCTCCTGGCCCCGGTGCTGAAGACCCTGCAGGGCCTGGCAGGTCAGGGTGACGGCGTCTTCATGGCCGGCAATGCCGAATACTCCGCACATTCAGACCTCCAAAATCTGGGGAAGAGTTTCCTCGTAAGCATCGATCAGATCCTGAAGAGACAGATCCACACCGGTTCCCTCAATAGTGAACCGATCTCCTCCGACCTTCCCCAGTTCCTGCACCGATACACCGTTTTGCGTAAAGTGGGTTTTGAGACGATCGGGGTCGTTTGAAATCACAAGGGCCGTCCCGCATCCTTCCCCAAAGAGGGTTCGAAGCGGATCTACCACCTGCGGGGAAAGAGTGATCCCTGTTCGATAAAAAGCTGCCAGCTCTGAAACAGCCGCGGCCAGACCTCCGGTGGAAATGTCGTGTGCGGCCTCGACCAGATCGAGAGAGAAGGCTTCCCGTATGGTATCGGCAGTTTTCCTGATTCCCGGAAGGTCTAGGCCGGGAATTCGTCCGGTAAGGCTTCCCTTCGTGTAGGCGTAGAGGCTGGCTGCGAGGCGGGTTTCCGCTTCACCGACAAGGAAGACCCTGGCGCCGGGTGTCAGGCTGTGGACGGGGAGGTGGTCCACACTGTCCACAACACCCACGACGGCTACCGTTGGTGTAGGCCAGATTGCTTCTCCCTCGGTTTCGTTGTAGAAGCTTACATTTCCCGAAACCACGGGAATTTCGAGTGCACGACAAGCCTCCGCCATTCCTTCGACGCTTTCGGCAAACTGATACATGATGTCGGGTTTCTCCGGGTTTCCAAAGTTGAGACAATCCGTGAGCCCCAGAGGTTTTGCTCCCACGCAGGCAAGGTTTAATGCTGCTTCGGCGACGGCATGGGCCGTTCCGTTTCGGGGATCGAGGTAGCAGTAAAGAGGATTAACGTCGCTTGTCATTGCCACCGCACGGTTTGTGCCGACGATTCGGATGACACCGGCTCCCAGTCCGGGAGTTACGGCCGTGTTAATGCGGACCATGTGATCGTATTGCCGCCAGATCCATCGCTTTGAGCAGAGGTTGGGAGATGCGATGAAGGAACGCAGCTCCTCTGACATGTCGGATGGCGGAGGAAGAATAAGATCCTCTTCCCCGGTAAGTTCATCCAGGTAGGCGGGCCGCACCGTGGGTCGGTTGTACACGGGGCTTTGCGTCGAGAGAGGCTCCGCAGGGATGGCCAGAACCTCCTGGCCCCTCCAGGTTGCCCGCACAACGCCGTCATCGGTGACAACAGCGACCACGGTGGCATCCAGACCCCAGTGAGCAAAGAGATCCAGAACCTCCTGCTCACGTCCCGATGTGGCTACGATCAACATGCGTTCCTGGCTTTCCGAGAGCATGATCTCGTAAGGATTCATTCCCTCTTCCCGCAGGGGCACGGCATCCAGGTTCAATCGCATACCCGTGCCGGCCCGTCCGCACATTTCGAAGGAAGATGAAGTGAGTCCGGCCGCGCCCATGTCCTGGATTCCAACGACGGCATCGCCCTGCATGAGCTGGAGACAGGCCTCCATGAGCAGCTTTTCGGTGAAGGGATCACCAACCTGGACATTGGGACGTTTGGCTTCGGAATCCTTGTCGAATTCCTCCGAGGCCATGGTGGCTCCGTGGATTCCGTCCCGTCCCGTTTTGGAGCCTACATAGATCACAGGGTTCCCCGCGCCGGATGCGTGGGCTCGAAAGATGGCGTCGTGGCGCACGACACCCAGGGCGAAGGCATTCACGAGGATATTCTTATCATAGGCGGGGAAAAAGGTGGTTTCTCCCCCGATCGTAGGAATGCCCATGCAGTTGCCGTAGCCGGCAATACCGCCAACCACGCCATCCACAAGAAAGCGCATTCGAGGTGCATCGATGTCCCCGAAGCGAAGAGAATCCATGCAGGCTATGCATCGGGCACCCATGGTGAAGACGTCCCGGAGGATCCCACCCACGCCCGTGGCCGCGCCCTGGTAAGGTTCGATAAAGGAAGGGTGGTTATGGCTTTCCATCTTGAAGGCCACGGCCCAGCCGTCGCCGATATCCACGATTCCCGCGTTTTCCCCCGGTCCCTGAAGAACCCAGGGTGCCTCCGTCGGGAACTTGCGCAGGTGGACTTTGGAACTCTTATAGGAACAGTGCTCGGACCAGAGGACGGAGAAGATGCCAAGTTCCACCATGTTGGGAGTGCGGCCCAGGATCGATCGTGCCCGATCAAATTCTTCCGGCGTCAGGCCGTGGTCTCTGGCATCCTCCATCGTTGCCGGCGCCATGATATTCATTGATCACCTCTCAGGTGGTTCAGAAGGCTGTCA
Organism: Thermoanaerobaculia bacterium; assembly: GCA_035593605.1. Classification (NCBI taxonomy): domain Bacteria; kingdom Pseudomonadati; phylum Acidobacteriota; class Thermoanaerobaculia; species Thermoanaerobaculia bacterium. The sequence continues at coordinate 231,905 of DAOSWS010000002.1, forward strand.
AATACTTTCCGTCCGTCTGTATTCCCCAGGACAGACTCACTGCACCGTTCGGGATGGGGCATGAGGCCCACGACGTTTCCTTCCCGGTTTCGTATTCCCGCGATGGAGTGAAGAGCCCCGTTAGGGTTGGCTTCGAAAGCGGTGTCCTCCCTGCGGCCATCTGGATGAACGTACCGAAAAACAATTTGACCGTTTGCTTCCAGCTCCTCAATGAGATCGGGCGGGGCAAAGTAGTTTCCCTCCATGTGGGCGATGGGTACGCGGATGACCTGGTTTCGGTCATACGCGGTCGTAAAGGGAGTCCCGGTCTGTTCAACCCGAAGATGGACATCCTGACAGAGGAACTTGAGATGGGCGTTCCTCAACATGGCTCCTGGGAGGAGGCCGGATTCCAGCAGAACCTGGAACCCGTTGCAGATGCCGATGACAGGAAATCCATTCCTGGCCATTCGGATTACCTCGTTCATGACAGGGGAAAATCGGGCGATGGCACCGGCCCTGAGGTAATCTCCGTGGGCAAATCCGCCGGGCATGACGATCGCGTCGTAGGATGAAAGATCTTCTTCCCTGTGCCAGATTCTCTGGGCCGGAAGGCCGATGACGTGATTCAGTACATGCTCGACGTCTTCGTCACAGTTGGAACCCGGAAAGGTAACGACGGCGACTTTCATGGAACGGGAGTAACCCTGGCGGTCTCGATGACGGTATTGGCCAGGAGCTTCTGGGCCAGGTCTTCTGCGATGGCCAGACCTTCAGTCTCATTGGCGGTGTCGATCTCCATCATGAAGACCTTCCCGGCCCGTACTCCATGGACCCGGTCATATCCAAGCGACTGGATGGCTTTCTGGATGGTCTTGCCCTGAGGATCCAGGACAACGTCTTTTAAAAACACCTCGACCTTGAACTTCATTCAAACCTCCAAGGGATAGGTGATGGAGTGCTGTGCGGCTACCTCCATCTTAACATGAGTCGCCCCTTCCGTCTTAAGGACTTCACGGGCGGAAAGGTCTGCCATCTCTGGCAGGTTGTTGTGTTCGCTCAGATGAGCGAGCACGAGGGATGTGAGCCTGCTGTGGATCAGTTCAGGAAGAAATTCCCGGACCTGCTGGTTGGAGAGATGTCCATGCCGGGAACGAATTCTCTGTTTGACGTCCCATGGATAGGGACCCTGGATGAGCATCTCCTCGTCGTGGTTGCTCTCAAGAATCAGGGTTGTGACACCCCGGAGAGAATGGAGGACGGAGGCGGGCATGGTTCCCATGTCCGTGGCGATACCGATGCTGGCACCTTTGTCTCCCTCAATCCGGAACCCGACAGGTTCGGCTGCGTCGTGGGGTACGGAAAATGGCGTTACACGGAGGCCATTGATCGCCATCGGTCCCTGAATGGATTGAAGGGTGGGATGTCCCAGCCCGGATGCCTCCAGGGCCTTCACCGTGCCCGGGCTGGCATAGGTCGGGATGGGTCTCCGCTTCTGAATCGTTCGCAGGGAGGATACATGGTCGCCATGTTCGTGGGTGATGAATATGGCAGCCAGATCTTCGAACTGGCAGCCGATCTCCAGCATCCGATGGGTGAGCCGGCGGTGGGAAAAGCCTGCATCGACCAGGATGAGAGTCTCCCCCTGGATCACAAGGTAAGCATTTCCCTTGCTTCCCGAACCGAGAACAGCAATTCGCATGATCGATGATTATCCCATATATTGGGTTGAAACGCCATAGGACCACAGAGTATTGAGTAGTGACCGACTTTCGGAATAGACAGGTACATGGATCGTATACAATAGGATCGGGTGCCGGGATGCCCTATCTCGATGGGTCCCGAAATTCTCCATGGAGGTGCTTCGTTATGGCCATCTTTCCGCTGATTGCGATTCTGTTCTGGGGTTCGATCTTCTTTTTCGGGTTTCGATCCGCCTTTGTCCAGGAAAAGGGTCCTCTCATTCAGCCGATGCGAACGGTTTTGAAATCCCTGGGAGATGCCGTGTGGATCCTGATCGGCATCCTCATCTGCGGTGTGATCCTGCTTGTTGTCCTTGACGTCGGGCAGATCGCGGCTCACAGAAGCCCTGTGGGCTTCTTCACCACCATGGCATTCTTCTGCCTCATCCCCGCCGACGCCCTCCTCGCCGCAAAGCTCTTCCTTCCGAAAGAATAAGGCAGTAGACAGTAGACGGTACCCTCCAGATCTTCGATCCTTCGGGCATCCATTCGGGACCTGTCAATCGGCGCGTAGTTTTACGAGATAGATTGGCGCGTATTTTTACGAGATGAGAGAAAAAGAAGAAGAGCGGGAGGGGGGTCTGTTGTTGGTGTTGTTTTTTCATGCTTGACCTCCTCGTAGGATGGCTTCCAGATCTTTCAGGCGGTAACTCCGTCCGTCGATGGACAGAATGTGGGATCGATGAAGAATGCGGTCCAGGATGGCCTTGGTGGCCATTTCGTCTCCCGCAAAGATCTGGACCCATTCCCGTACCGATCGGTTGCTGGTCAGGATGAGACTTCCCCGGACATAGCGCGCCGAGATGAATTGAAAGAAGAGATGGGTCTCTCTCCTGTCCAGGCTCTGGTAGCCCAATTCATCCAGGATGACGAGGGCGTTTTTCATGTATCCCTGTCTCGTGAATGGGGTCCACCTTATAACTCAGCGTAAACCCGTGATGCGAAACAAGACGTCCATGCAGCAACGTGATCGCCGGTCTGCGCCGCTGTCCTGACGATTCAGACACCCATGTCGAAATAATTCCCTCGTAACGATATACGCCGGACATACGCTCTGTACGACGGTCTGTCGCTCCTGCTGCCAGACGTTTCAACCGATACCGGATCGCTCCTTCCGTCACTCCATAACGCTCCGCGATCTCCACGTTGCTCATCCCTCCCACTTGCTTTACCACCATGATCTCGCTATCCTTGCCTCTAAGGGGCCTTCGGGTCCTGGAACGGGGCATACCCACCTCATGACTCACGTTTGACAGTTCATCGAGGGTGACACCCCGAAAGTGCAATAACGACGGG